>JAFAKI010000003.1 GCA_019235595.1 Mucilaginibacter sp.
AAAATCTTTTGGTGATTTTGAGGTATTGCGTGGTATTGACCTTGACCTTTACCAGGGCGAAAACCTGGTGGTGCTTGGACGATCAGGAACGGGAAAATCAGTATTGATCAAAATCATATCCGGCTTGTTGAGAGCCGATAAAGGCAGCGTGAACGTGCTGGGCCGCGACATGAATACCATTACCGAAAAGGAACTGACTGAATTGAGAATCCGGATTGGTTTTTCATTTCAGAACAGTGCTTTGTACGATAGTATGACTGTTCGGAAGAACCTGGAGTTTCCGCTCGTCAGAAACAAAAAAGGTATTTCGAGAAGCGAGATAGATACTTCGGTTGAACGAGTGCTGGATGCAGTTGGCCTGTTACATGCCATTAACCAGATGCCATCTGAGTTATCCGGTGGCCAGCGTAAACGTATCGGCATTGCTAGAACTTTGATACTTAACCCGGAGATCATGCTGTATGACGAACCAACAGCCGGTCTTGACCCGATTACGTGTATCGAAATCAACGACCTGATCAACGAGGTGCAACAGAATTTTCATACCTCTTCGATCATCATCACCCACGATTTGACCTGCGCTAAAAGTACAGGCGATCGGATAGCCATGCTGCTGGATGGCCAGTTTCAGCGGGTTGGCTCTTTTGAGGAAGTATTTAACACGAACGATGACCGTGTAAAACCATTTTTTGAATATAACTTTATACAATAAGCTATTAGCCATAACATAATGGAGGCAACAGAAAACAGGAAAGCAATTATAGTAGGGATATTTTTAGCCCTGGGCCTTGTTATATTTATTGTGGGCGTGCTTACTTTGGGCAGCGCACAAAAAACTTTTAATAAAAGCATACACGTTAGCGCTACATTTGACGATGTTGCCGGCTTGAAAAAAGGGAACAACGTGTGGTTCTCGGGTGTTAAAGTTGGCACGATCAGCAGCGTTCAATTCTCAGGCCCCTCTAAAGTGGATGTACGGATGAGCATTGACGAAGCTTCTCAACCGTATATTCATCATGATGCCGGGGTAAAGATTACTTCCGATGGTTTAATTGGCAATAAGATCATTGTAATAGAGGGAGGCAGTCCTAAGGCACCTGTGGTTCAGGACGGGGATATATTGCAGACCGAAAAAGTTGCCTCGACGGATGATATGCTGAAAACACTGCAGCAAAATAACGAGAACCTGCTATCGATTACCAAAGACTTCAAAGAACTAAGCCATAAAATACTACAGGGCAAAGGAACAGTAGGCGCTTTATTGGCCGATAGCACCATGGGCGTTCAGTTGAAGAGCACCATGAAGAATCTGCAAGCCACCTCACAAAGCGCTGCTTATATGGCTGTTCAGCTGGATAATTTCAGCAAAAAGATGAACACAAAGGGTGGTTTGGCTGATAAATTACTAACCGATACAGCGACATTCAACAAAATACAGGGCGCTGTAGCCCAGTTGCAAAAAACGGTGGCTAATGCAAACGAGCTAACACAAAACCTAAATTCAGCAAGCAAAAAATTAACCACTACCGATAACGCATTGGGCGTTTTATTGAACGACCCGAAAGGGGCTGAACAGGTTAGAACTTCGCTAAACAATTTGCAGCAAAGTTCTATTAAACTAAATGACGACCTGGAGGCCGCTCAGCATAATTTCCTACTAAAAGGCTTTTTTAAGAAAAAAGCAAAAGCGCAGGCGGATAGTTTGAGGAAAGCGGGTGGTAAGTGATTAGAGATTAGTGATCAGAGATTAGTTGAAAGGCAACTTTACAACCTTTCAACTTTACAACGTTACAACTTAAAAATATGAAACCCGGAGATAAAGTGATATGTATCGATGCGAGGATCGACCCGGAAAAGGCGGAAGAGATTAAGCAGGATTTTGAGATTTGGATAACCAAAGACAAGGAATATACCATCCGCGAAATATTAGAGAACGACGGCATAGTACCGGGCGTACTACTGGATGAAGTTCATAATTTCCCAAAATATTTTAAGCTTTTAAACCGCTTCCAGGAGCCTGCATTTGCGCTTTGGCGTTTCCGCAAGCTAAGTTATGCTACAAGTCAGCAGGAAGAAGAACAGGAAGCCGAGTTGGTTGAAGTAGGCCGGCCGGGCAAAACATCACCATATGAAAGCCCGAGGGAAAGCTAATTTTCGTTGTTATCCAACTCTTTAAAGAGTGATTTATATAGATTAGAATACTCGGTAACAATTTTATTCCAGTCATATTTTGATTTGATCCCTTCTGATAAACTAATGTGTTCGTTATACTTATTTGCATCTATATCACGCATTGCCAACTGTATAGCTGCGGATAGCGAGAAGACATTGGTGTTTTTAAATAAATATTTGTAATCCGCTCCCACTATTTGGACGTTGGAATCTATGTCAGAACAGACAACAGGTGCCTGGCAAGCTAAAACCTCTAACAGAAACATGGACATCGCTTCGATTTCAGAAGGGAAAACCACTAATTTAGCATTCTTCACAACATCAAATAGATCATTTTTAGGTATCAATTGCTTAAGAACGATTATATTAGTTTCATTCAATGCCTTAATCTTCTGCTCAATTAATTGAGTGTAATTCTTATCATGTCTAAAATCGCTGATTATCACAAGTTGTTGATCAATTAATCTGTTGTTGTACGCATCTAACAGATAATGCAAGCCTTTTCTGCTATCAAGCCGGCCGGCAACAAATAATATGTAATTGCCTTTATCTATTTTTAATTCGTGGTAATTAATGCTGATGTTGGTATAATTTTTATACATATTGCGGTCAACCCTTTCCATACCATTAGGGATGAATTCTATTTTTTTCCCCTGAATAATTTTAGTTGCTGAAACGGAAGTGAGGATAGTGCAGCTTTTAATAAAGAGTGTTTCTGAGAATTTGAGGTACCATTTTGCAAACCGGCCCCACTTACCGCTTTTATAGGGGTCTCCATGAAAAGTACCCATTATCCTGTTTTTGTATTTAAAACGCAGAAAATGAGTAAATAGCCCAACGTCTGAATTATGTGCATGAATAAGATCATAATCAGCGACAAACAACATATGCAGCATGCAAAGGAAGAAAAAACTAAAGGCGTGCAGGTGCTTCCCATTCAATGCGGGCAGGTAAACAAAGCGCTTATCATCTGAAAATCGCTCTTGATTCTTTTTCTTAGACAAATAAATAAAGACATCAAATTCCCCATAAATATTATTAAATACATTCTCAGCGACTCTGTCCGCACCAGCAAAAGCGGGGTAAGTTTTGACCCCAAAAATTGCTATTCTTCGTTTATTTATTTTATCAGGATGATTCATTTAGTGATGAAGCCGGTTGTCAATTTGTATTTATGCCTTATGGAAAACTTTGCCATAAACGTTTTAAATTCCCTAACAAGTTTCTTTGGTAACATGAGGGTTGAATAAACCTTCTTTTTCCCATCAACCACGATTAAATTATGTGCGAAGCTGATATTATGTATTCCACTTTTGTAGGGTTTTTCAGGCAATATTTCCATAAAAACTTCACTGGAAAACGCTCTTTCAGTCAGCATGGTAATTTTGCTGATAACTATTGATCCACCATATCCCGAAATTGGATTTTGGGTAGGCCTGTACAGAATTCCCTGATCCGGGAATAATTGTCCGGCTGCCCTTGCAAATTGTGGTGAACAACATATAGGGTTTAAGTAATGTGGGAAGAATTCCTCATCAAGCGAGTCCGCATAGAAAATATAGAACCTATCACTGATATCTTTTACACTTGTAAATAGCCAGTATTTACCATTAAATTTTACAACAGAGCTATCAACATATGGTACACCGCTGAGTATTACTCTCTTTTTTTTAAACCAGGATGTATCTCCAATTTTTATGGTATATAGGCTAACCTCATTAGCTTCCGCGGTTTCAGGTATGCAATAAGTTTCTGAATTGTCAGAAAAAATGTAAGGATAAGAAAAGTGAAATTTGCCCGGAAGGCCCTTCACTTCTTTTCTTGTCGCAAAGTCAAAGTTCTTAACTTGATAAATCCTTCCCCTGCCATGCCAAAAACTCATATACTCATAGTAGATATAAGTGGTATCATTTGCAACAAGTATGAAGGGGTCTGCTGAAAAACCAATGCTTTCCTCCTCAAGCCAGCTAATTTTATTTAGCTCCCTTGATTTTATTAAATCAGTCGCGGATTGATTAATAAAACCAATATTCCATTTATCTGCATAAAACAAAAGCTGAATAACGTTTCTAAAATTCATTGTCTAATTACAAAATAGGCATGGGATTCTCGTAATACGTTTAGGGGGCTAACCATTGTGATGGCTTATGCTAATTTAAAAGAAAGCGCACTACAAATCAACCCGTGTAAACACTCTATTTTGCAATACTTTTAAACAAGTGTGACAACTTAAAGAACGGAGTTAAGATAGATGTGATTGGATAGCTTAAAGACCAATTCATTCCTGTCATGACTGCCTATCCTGTTACTTTTTCTCCAACCCATATTCATCTTCCACATCAACTATTCGCAGCTTCTTGCTATTATCGCTGAAGTCAAAGAAGAAACCAAACCTTGGGTCAAAAAATTGATTATCGCCAAGCGCATCCAGCTTCAGTTTCTGACCACGAGTTTCTAACCATAGGCTACCATCGCTTTTACTACAAATAACAGTTATTCCGTCAGAGCTGGAGTTATAGGTGCCAGTATACTGATCCAGTTGTTGATCAGTCATCTTCATAGTATTGAAAGTGGGAATAGAATAAGGCTCATTGAAGCAAATAGCCCGGACTGCATCCAGGATATAGTTTTTAGAATATACTTCGCCGTTAGTACAATAGGCGATAGCCAATTTATCAGCCGGATAATAAGAAATTGAAGATGCAAACCCTTCGGTCTTCCCATTATGGCCAAAACCGGGGTGCTTTTCCGACCCATAAGGAAACATGCCCATGCCATAATCATCAACGATAGTTTTCATCTGATCGAGACTTTGTTTACTGACCAACTTATAGGCAAACAGTGCGTTAATAAACTTCAGCATATCCGGAGGGGTTGAAATAATCGCACCGGCACCGCCAAAATCATCCAGGTAAACCGGTTTCTTGTCCTTTATCCATTTGTAATCAAAGTATTTATAAGAGGCACATTCATTACCAACATAAGTGCTTCCGTTAGTGCCGTAATGGGTATTTTTCAGATCTATCTTTTTAATTATGCGCTCATTCAGCAATTCTCTATACGGTTTCTTGGTTACTTTTTCGATAATATAACCCAGTATAAGGTAGTTGGAATTGTTGTAATCTGCTTTGGCATTGGGTTCAAAATCAGGTTTTTGAGCTGATATCATTACCATCAGCTCCTCGTGTGTTTTTGGCGTGTCCTTCCAGTCATCAAAATGTGTATTGCTATTATTAGTAAAGTTTGGCAATCCACTTCGGTGCCGCAGCATGTATTCTATTGTAATGCGATGGGCATTGGGTAACGAAGGAAAAAATTTAGCCAGCGTATCACTCAGCGAAAGTTTATGCTCTTCAATCAATTGAAATACCATTGCGGCAGTAAACATTTTGGTTATAGAACCGATGCGATATTCTGTTTTCTCATTTGCAGGGATGATATCATGCTCATTCATCATCGCATTTCCAATGACCTTGCGATAAACAATTTTGCCATTTTGAGAAATGGCAACACTGCCCATAGCCGGGTTCTTTTTGCTCAAAACATCAAACAGGCTATCCAATCTTTTTTGGTTGATGGTTTGTGCAGTCAATTGAAAAGCAAAAATTATAAAGGCACAAAGGAAAATAAGGCGAGGTAATTTCATGATTTTCAGTATAGATTGACGAGGCTTAAGATAACGAATAATTTCTTGTAAATTAAAAAAGGCGCACCTTTCGGCACGCCTTGCATTGTGATAGCCTTGCATTGTGATATAGGTAAAGGTTATTCAGTTCTGTTATCCGAATTATCGTCTTTCTTTTTAGGTCACTTTTGGCGCCTCATTTCTTGGTATGTGGATGATCTGCGACACGTCGAGGTTGAAATGTAAAACCGTCAGATGAACGAACAGTAATGGTACACAGATTCTTATCCAGTTCATGCGCTTCAGTACGACTATTGGCCCAGTTTAATACAATATTTGTTGTTGGTACAACTTCTACCGCATGCGTATAAATGTTTACCGGGTGCTTACCTGGATCGAGTGGTTCATCCCAAACCCCTTTCTGGCCTTTCTTCACAATATTACCATGTTTAAAGGTTTCGCCGCTGGTATCCTTACCCTCGGGACCTACGAAGGAGTTCACCACGCCAACGTAACCAATAGGGATATAAATCATATCCACCTGTTCAACTACCACAAACCAGGGGTTTAAATAGTAAGTACCAGCCAGGATAACGTCCTCTTGCAAACCCTTCATGCCGCCGGCGTTAATAAAAGCGATCGGGTCCTGGTAGTTTTTATGGCCTGCTACCGATACGCCGGCAATTTCACCCTTCCCCAGAGGCTCACCGTCGAGTGTAGTCACAATACCTACTTTATTTTCCTGTATCTGGGTGATCGGCACCATTTCGATATCAAACAAAAACGCGTTGATACGGTAGCTACCTGGAGTAAGAAATGCAGCCTGCGGACCTTTCTGGCCACCATTATCCAGAAACGCAGTAGCATCCTGGAATTTGTCGCATTCAACCGGTTTACCCAATACGCGGCCGGTATCCAGCGAAGCACCGTCTTTTGCCTTTACCAGCCCGAGTTTATTCTGCTCGATGATGACGAACGGTTGCATAATCACCGAATACTGCCATGGCCACATGCCCCAGTACAAACCAGGAGCCAATGCCTTGGCCTGCATACCGGCTTCGCCATTGGTAGCGATGATACGGCCATCAGGAAGACGCTTATTGCCCGATAGCACATACTTTTTAATAACCAACCCGACACGGTCATCAGGTACGATAACCATACCAAAGAAAACACGGAGTACAAATTTGTACGCCACAAGAAGCACTATGACAGGCACAGCCCACCAAAGTAATTGGATCGAAAAATTGCTCATATTATTTGTTTAGATTTTTTAACGGAACCCTTAAGGTGCGGACTCCTCACAAAAACTTATAGCTTGTTGAGACCTTAGCTATATAGCACCCTTTAGAGATATTGCCCAGAACATTGTTACACATTGCGATAGGATTTATTTTACCAAATATGCTTTTCGCATTGGGCATTTGCAATAGCTTAGACCGAATTCCTGTATTAAATTATTGTGAATCATCTAATAGCTTTTACCAAAAGCATGTCATTCGAACCTGCAGAGCTGGGTTGCGCCATGGGAGCAGGTGAGAAATCTTCTGCAACATGCAAAGCGTACTATACAGGGCGGAGAAGATTTCTCCTCACCCCACCACTATTCCCCTTCTATGCTCGTTCGATGACATCGTCAACAATTTCCTATAAAAATTTCAAGAGTGAATACCTCCAAATCCTTAGATTTAACTCGTTATGATCAGACCATTCCTCACAAAAAATAAATTCATCTACGGTGCCATTTTTTTAAGCTTACTTGCTTCCTGCCAGCCCTCCATTAAGCCAGAAACCCTATACGGAAAATGGAAGTACATAAAGGTCGAGAACAATAGCGTTGCAAACACAACCAACGTTACCCCTGAGCAACTGGAAGCAGAATCTCCCTATATTAAATTCACTAAGGACAGTCTGCTTATTTGGTGGGGCGGCAAAGTGCTAAGTCATGGTAGCTACAAGATTGACGGTGATAAAATTCAGTTTAAAGAAATACTGGAGGGAGGAAGAATAAGGGCGTTCCCGTTCATCGTTTCTAAACTAGATGACAAAAACCTGGTATTTGAAACTAAGGGTGACGATGGGGCGAAGGTGACAGCCATTAAGGAACAGTAGCAGTTGGCAGTGGCAGTTGGCAGTCATACTAATGACAAATGACCAGTGACTAATGACAATTTTCAAATAAAAAGGTGATAGTTTAATCCTAACTTACACTTAGTAGTAAAGAACAAGCTTATGCCAGGATTTAAATTTTCAAACCGGACAGCAGAAGAAAGGGAGGTGCTTTTTATCAATCTCTATAAAAGTACATTCCCTGCTGTGGTGAGATACGTGAGCAAGATGGAAGGAACGTTTGATCAGGCGAAAGATATTTTCCAGGATACACTGGTGATTTACTACGAAAAGTGTGTTGAATGTTCCTTCGAGCTAAAAACAAATGAGAAAGCCTATATTTTAGGCATTGCCAAGCATTTATGGTTGAAACAACACCGGGATAATATAAAGCTTACTCCGATTGAGGGCCTGGATATAGAAAGTGAAGAAACCGAACAGGCATCCGACAAAAAAATCCTCAACTTTCTGCAAACCGCCGGCAAAAAATGTATGGATTTACTGCGATCATTTTACTATGATGGATTGCAGCTTGCCGATGCTGCCGAATTGTTTGGATTTTCAGGCGTACGGTCAGCTACCGTACAGAAATATAAATGCCTAGAGAAAGTTAGGGAAACTGTTAAACAAAAAGCATTAACCTATGAGGACTTCGTTGATTGAGACCGAACAGATAGAGGCACACCTGATGCAGCGGTCAGAACCGGGCGATCAACTTGTGTTTGAAGCGAGGTTATTGCTGGAACCCGAACTGCGCGAGAAAATGCTACGACAGCAGGAAGCCTATCGCCTGGCTAAACTTTATGGGCGCGACCAATTGAAGCAGGAGATTGAAGTCGCTCATCAAAAATTGTTTACACAAAAAGAGCATTTAAGCTTCAGCCAGAAAATAAGAAGGTTATTTACTAACCGATAAAACAGAAATTTTATGAAAATTGACAAGAATGAGTTCCGCAAATATGCGGTGGGGCATCGCCATGTCCAAAGTTTACTGGTAGACGATTATATTTCGAAAACCGAAAGCCGGATCACCGCCTCCATGACGCCTTACATTACCGAGGAGCGCGAGCTGCGCGTAGCACAAATGGACGTCTTCTCGCGCCTAATGATGGACCGCATCATATTTTTAGGAGCGGCTATTGATGACAATGTAGCCAACATTATCCAGGCGCAATTGCTTTTCTTGCAATCGACCGATCCCAAAAAGGATATTCAGATGTATATCAACTCGCCGGGTGGCTCGGTGTATGCCGGGTTTGGCATTTATGATACCATGCACCTTATCGCTCCGGATGTAGCGACCATTTGCACCGGCATGGCAGCGTCTATGGCAGCGGTGCTATTGTGCTCCGGCGCGGCGGGTAAGCGGGCAGCCCTCACCCACTCGAGGGTAATGCTGCACCAGCCGTTGGGCGGCGTGCAAGGACCAGCTTCGGATATTGAAATAACCGCAAGGGAGGTGTTAAAAGTTAAGAAAGAGCTTTACACCATACTCTCCAAACACAGCGGACAGGAGTATCAAAAGATACACGATGTATCCGACCGCGACTTCTGGATGATCGCCTCTGAAGCAAAAGAGTTTGGAATCATTGATAAGGTTCTTGGGAGCTGATAGCTGC
>JAFAKI010000137.1 GCA_019235595.1 Mucilaginibacter sp.
GTAAAGAGGCTTTACTGCTGGCTGTACGGCAGGCTTTGTAACAGACTGTTGCGTTGGTTCAACCTTTTTTTCAGGCTCAGCTTTTTTTGTAGTGTCCTGCGCTTTTACTGCACTGCACACAAAAACACAAAGGAAGAGGAACAGAAAACAGGGTAATAGAAAGCGTTGGGTCATGGGTGACATATTTTATATTTCAAGTTAATTAATAGGCAAATAACTTTTATGGAAAATGTTTTATCCCTTTTATACTGATTTCGCCGGACAAAAGATATACTAATTTAAAGAAAAATATGAGCGATAATATCAAGCAATAATTAAGCTTTGATTATAAATTAAACAACGCATACTTATATTAGCAACATGAATATAGGTATCATCGGTTTGGGCGATATGGGGAAGCTGTATGCAAAGGCCTTTGCAAGAGCTGGTTATGAGGTTATTGGCTGCGATCTGCCCGAGAATAGGACCCGCCTGGAGGAAGAACTTAACCCATTGGGGATCACGATAAAAGACAATGGCAGAGATGTAGCTCGTGCCAGCGACCTGCTCATTTATTCTGTTGAAGCCGATCGTCTTGCTGATGTGGTTGCGGCTTATGGCCCATCTACCAAATATGGAGCCATAGTAGCCGGTCAAACCTCCGTTAAACACCCCGAAATAGCCATATTTGAAAAATACCTGCCTGCCGATGCGCAGATCATTACCTTCCACGCCATGCACGGACCGGGTTTTGAACCGAAAGGGCAGAAGCTGATCCTGATCAGGCACCGGGCCGATGATGCAGCATATCAGCAAATGCTGGATCTCTTTACTGCGGTAGAAACGGATATTGTTGAGATACCCGATTATCACGAACACGACAAAATAGTAGCCGATACCCAAGCCGTAACCCACGTAGGTTTTGAAAGCATGGGCACAGCCTGGAAAGAAGCTGGTTTTTTTCCATGGGAGAATGGCTCGTATGTAGGTGGGATTGATAATGTGAAGATATTGACCACCCTGCGGATATTCAGTTATAAAGCGCACGTGTACGCTGGGTTAGCTATACTAAATCCTTACGCACGTCAGCAAGTAAAACGATATGCAGTCTCGGAGTCGGAATTGTTTAAGCTGATGATAAAAGAGGAAGGAAAAACATTTCGAGAAAGGTTATACCGTGCCCGCGACTTTGTTTTTCACGAAAGCCGAAAACCTATTATGCTGAATGATAAAGTGATGAAGGAATTTTCATTATCACAGCATCACGAATTGCAAAAGCCAAACTCGCACTTGAGCATATTGAGCATGGTGGACGCATGGTATCACCTTGGAGTAAATCCTTATGATAACCTGATCTGCCAGACACCGCCTTTCCGTCTACGTTTAGGCATCGCTGAATATTTATTTAAAAACGAAGAATTACTGGAAGAGTCCATAGAAACCGCGCTGTTTGATAAAACTATCCGGGGGGATGACCTGGAATTCCATTCAGCAGTGAGGGAATGGTCGGCCATCATCGGCTATGGCGATATGGAAGGCTACAAGAAGCATTTCAATGATGTACAAGCGTTTTTTAAAGACCGGCTGGAAGACGGCAAAAAACAAAGCGCTGAGTTGATCAGAAGATTGATGACAGAATAAGCTATTCGACCTACTTGTACGTAAGTGTTATTACCTGATTAAAACTGTCATTAAAATGCAAATTATCACCGTTATTCCAGTACAAATGATAATTTTTCGTATTCCACAACTCTATTTTAGTGTCAGATAATATTTTGTAATACCCCACGCCATAAGATGTCCCATCGTTTGGTATCCTGGTCGGGAAAGCTATTTTTTCATTTTGGTCGAGGCTGTTTACAGATATATAATTTATGTCGGCATCGGTATTATTGGTTATTTTTAGGAAAAAGTAGCGACTGCTAACGTTCAGGTTATAAATATAGTTGCCATCGGCGTGAACCAACGTATCTATATTCCACTGAATCTTCGTACCTAATAGATTGCCCTTTGTATTATAAGAGTAAGAGTAGGCGTTGGTTTTAAGTCGTGAGTTTTTACGACCGCTATAGATAAAACTTGAATTAATGCCTATGGTATCCGTTTTCCCATTCAAATCTATCAATACAAAAGTTGGAGCATTATTCTTAAACTCAATTGTGTTTTTATCAAACATTGGCTTTAAGATGACAAAAAACAATAGAAGTGCTAATATTGCCGCACCTGCTATGTAAATGCCGGTTTTCTTTGGTTGAACTACCGGTATTTTTTGCTTATCCCGGTTGTTATCTTTTTGATTGCGGTTTCGATCCCGTCTGTCATCTATTGGCGGCAAAGGTTCATCGGTGCGCAAAAGAGCAAAGCAATGACGGTGCAAATCTTCAAAATAGTTTTCTGCCTGACCTTCAATAGCATCCAGCCAATGGTATGAGCTCAAAAAATATTCAAGGGATTGCTCTGGTATTACATCCTTGATACGGAAAGGAAGTATGGCCACCTGGTGATTAAAGGCTCTTTCAACTTCATTACGTACATGATGTGACCGGTTCGAGTATTCGCTCAATATAACCACCATTATCCGCGACGATTGTATCGCTTCTATGATGCAGATAGCATAATCTTTACCGGCCTGTACATCTCGTGGCGCCATCCAGCATCTAAATTGCCGTTCTTCTAAAAAATGGCAGAGTGCGACTGCAAGCTTATTGTCTTCCTTTGAATGACTAATGAAAATATCGTACTTTTTATCCATAACAATAGAATTAAGTTATTTCCTCATTCTTATTAACCATGAACATTTCCCAATCCAGGTTCTCCAGATAAATATTATCGTTAAGATCGACCAGCAGATCGTAAAGCTCTTTCTCGTCAGTTATGCGGTTAACTTCCTCCGAAATTTCGGTAAAAAAATCTTCCATGTATCCAGATTGTGTAATTAATCTTTCCCAGTCATTTAGGTATTTTACAGCTTCAAATCGCGCAAGGACAGTAGGGATAAAAAGATAAAGAAAAAAACTCACTTGTTCCCAAAGGGAAAGGGATGGAGATTTGAATAGGTTTTTTTTAAAATCTCCCCAGCTTATTTTGGATATAGCATCCCACGAAAATTCATTCATTACATGATACAAAACAATCAATGCAAACCCTGCAAGACATACTATTTTAATATAATGGTTTTGCTTGTTTTTCTTTTCGAGACGATGCTTTCTCCGGTGATGATATTTCGCTTGTCCTTTTGCAAAAGAGCTTACTTTAGACTTCTTTTCTTCGAATGAATACCCGCTGTACGAGGTAAGCGTTATTATTTTATTGATCAGGTTTACAGGGTATTTTGATTCAATTTCTTGCATCGCCTTGTGTATCACCTTCGTTATGGTTTTTATCGGATAATAACCGCACACATACAGTAAATTGTTAACCCTTAACCTTTCAGCTATAAAGCGGTACAGAAGGTAATTTTTATGAAACGATTTTCGCCTTTCTCTTACAATCAAACCCAACACGATACTAAGGCATATGATTTCGATGATAGTCAGCATGAATTGGGCGTCTTCTGATAACTTGAAGCAAACTTTTACAGCCAGTATTAAGGCTGCACCTAATCCTCCAACCCCAAAGCATCCTGTCCAGATTCTTCTATAGGCAAATTGGTTATGTACAGCAACACGATCAAACAGATTAAAATAGTCTTCAACAATATTTTTACCATATGTATCGGGTTGGGGAATCTCATTAATACATTCTTTTAGGTGGGGCAAATAGTTGGCTTTAATATTCATATTTGCCTCATCAGGATTGATCACCAGTAAATTCTTGTTGTGCTTTACTGCGTATGCAGCTATATCGCCGGTTCCGCCAGTTCCCGCAGCCTGTTTCTCATTCCATATTGCGATAAGGTAATCGCTTTCATCAACAATTTTTTCCCCTGCTTTCAGGTACAGTTCGTCTCTGTTGTTATTCGATAGTTTATTTAAGGCAGTGACATTTTTAACTCTCGGTTCATTAAGAAGGCGTTTGAACTGAGTTACCTCTTCAGGTGATTTAAAGTCTTTAATATATTCATCCGTTTCAAACGGTAAATAAACATGCAGGTCGCCACTAAAGTATTCCAGGGCAACATTGGCAAACAAGGTATCGGCGCCCGCAGCTATTGGTGTTATAAATATTACATCACCGCTGCTACCGATGTAATGTTCGGTGTATCGTAAAATGTTTTCAATTGCTCTTTTAATAACAGGTTTAAGTGCTGCACATTGATCACTGGTTAAATTGCGGTGCCCGGTTATCCCGATTTTGATACTTTGCTGAACAATATTTTCCATGACTATCAACTTTCCTGATTTTAAATGATGATAATCTCTCCATATTTAATTCACTTTACTTAGCTGAGAACAAAGTCCAAGGATAAGCCTTCATGTCACGCAGGTACGGACTCATCCAATTATATTCAGGGTGTTTTGCAAAATAAGGCTTAGCCAGGAAGTCATCGCCTGATGGGTGCCCCATGTGCGCCCAAAACTGCATTTTCTTGGCTAAGTCGGTAGTGGTTACTTTTCCTTGTACGGCGCCCATTGGGTAGTAGGGGCCTTCGTTCCATTCTTTACACCCTAATGGGTCAAGATCGATGTGGCCGTCAATCACGCAGCGATTAAGCTGTTGTTTATTATTTAAGGCATCATAAGTGTCACCCTCGATGGTTTTGCCGGTGGCATCGTCCAGCTTTCCTTTATAATCTATGGCTACCAGTTTCTCCATGCGCAGCTTACGGGCATTTGGCGAGCTGGTTTTATCGTTGACGTCAAAAGTGGTTTCTTCTTTGATCAGTTTAGGATCGCTTGGGAAGTTGGAGCCGATCATGGCTGTATCTTTCGATCGCCATACTTTATAATCCTTTAATCCCAGCTCCAGTTTTGCTACTTCGTTGGTTTTAGTATCGCCGATAAGCCAGTCGTTTGCGTAGCCGCCGTTGTTGTCGGTCGTCATTATCTTTACTACATCGTCAATACTGTTTGCGTACTGCGCAGCTTTCCGTGCACGAACAAATTCCGGCGTTTTTGTAGTATCAAATCCTTTGAATTGGGTTATAGTAGTTTCGGTAATTAACATACCGCTGCTGCTTACTACGAAATCGTCACCGCTGTGAATAAAGCCGGGTGCGCAATCCATCAGGATATGGTTTCCTTTAGCGGGTTTAATATCAGCAATCACGTTCCAGCGCTCACCTTCTATATAGTCGGTCCAGTTATTATGTGCTATTACAATTTTTCCGTCTTTGGTATACTTGCCGTTTGCGATAAAGCCACTGCAATTGCCCGGCGCACGGTTATCGCCACTGCCTGGTTTGGCCTTGTTCATCAATTGCGGCAGGTAATAAGATGATAAGTCAATGTTAGCATTCAATACTACCAAGTCAAGCGAATCATATTTCATGCCCTTTGCTCTTAGTCCTTCCGACATACCGATCAACTCCTGCTGGTATTCTGTGTCTATCTTACTCCACATAAACCGCCCGGCAGCTTCGCGGTACCATGCCCAGTTTTTATTGGTGGTATGAGGCAGGTAAAATTGAAACACTTTTATCAGTGTATCGATCTCTTTTGAAACGAGATAGCCATGTTGATAGCCGATATCATGCGGCGAACCTTCCAAATGCACGTAGATCCAGCCGTTTTTATCTTCCCGACTTGAACCGGCTAAAGAATCGTGTGGCTTGGGTTTACAGGAAAAAATTAATGATAACAGAAGGACAAAAGGGGAAAGTTTGAAGGCTGTTTTCATGATCAGTTAATATGATGGCTGAATATAAGAAATTCTTACGGCCAAATATAGAATAGCAAAGAATTAATCAGAGCTTCCGCTTTCACATCGGTAAGCCAAAAATTAAAAAATAATTGTAACCTTTGAGGTTACAGTGTATATTTGAATAATAATGATCGAAAGTATAGCACACAAAGGTTTGCGGCTATTGTGGGAGAAAAACGATGCCTCAAAACTACCACCTGAACAAATAGAGAAAATAAGGCGCATTCTTTCGGCGTTGAATACAGCAAAAACTTTAGAACCTTTAAAGATGGTGCCTGGATATAAGCTCCATTCCTTAAGCGGGGAATTAAAAGGATTTTGGGCGGTATGGGTAACAGGTAACTACCGGATTTATTTTCGTTTTGAAGACGGCAATGCATTTGATATTAATTATTCAGATTATCATTAAGGAGGATAGAAAATGGAAAGTAATATGCCGCCGGTTCATCCCGGCGCAATTCTAAGAGAAGATATTTTAAAAGAGCTGAAGTTGTCAATTACCAAAACGGCCGAAAACCTACAGGTAAGCCGGAAGCAACTATCTGAAGTAGTAAATGAAGGCGCTGCGATCTCGGCAGAGATGGCGGTACGTCTGGAAGATGCGTTTGGGGTAAGCGCTGAGTTTTGGCTCGATATGCAGAAAGCCTATGATATCTGGAAGGTTAAACATAGCGGAAAGGTACATGGTATCCGCAGAATTCCTTTTGAGCCGATGAGTCACGCTTCATGAAATTTCATTAATGTATAGATGAAAAAGAAAACAAAAGTCTTGACTCAAAAAGAAAAACGGATATTGAAAGATTTGGAAGAATCTATTAGATGGGTAAAGCTGCATCTGGAAGGGAAAGTGATAGGCAAAGCCATACAACAATTTTTGGCTGACCTTTAGATATTAATTTTTGTTTCATGAATTTGAATCAATATGTGAAAAGTAGTTTTGAGTGTTTGGCGCCCAATCATAGTATAGTGCTTGCCCTTGTTCAAGGCAGATTGACTGTTGTTTGGTAATCGTTAGCTGTTCTTCGAATAGCTTTATCGGCTTCTTGTCGACTGTCTCTACAAAAATTTGCAAAGAATAATCGCCTGCTTCAAAAGAATACTCTGAATTTTCTTTAGGCAGAAGGAAGTGGTGATAACTTGATACCCCACTAGTACTTACGAAAAGCCCGCTTCCCCGAACCAATCCATTGTCCTCATAGGCCCATACATTAAAGTTTTGAATTGTTTTAGTCCGTTGTAGACTTGCGTACATGTTTTGAATATATTTTCCCCGATCTGAAGTGCTATAAAGTAAAGTTCTAATAAATATCTTCGGTTGATCCCCTCCATTCTTCCCTAAAAGACAGATCACAGTTGGCCGGGTCATTTTTACAATCCCCTTCTTTAGTCTTGTCAACCAAAAGGTCAATGCCGAAATTGCCAATGCCATTAATGATATTATGATA
>JAFAKI010000244.1 GCA_019235595.1 Mucilaginibacter sp.
GGTCATGGTACGGTTGAAACCGCCGTTGAGGCCAGCAAAAAAGGGGCGTTCGACTTTATTTCAAAGCCACCCGACCTGAACCGCTTATTGATCACAGTACGAAACGCCTTAGATCGGGGCAACCTGGTTTCGGAAACGAAAGTATTAAAACGTAAGGTCTCCAAAGTCCGCGATATTCTAGGGAATTCTCAGCCAATTCAAAAAATCAAGGAAACAATTGACCGCGTGGCCCCTACCGATGCGCGGGTATTGATCACCGGAGCTAATGGCAGTGGTAAGGAGTTGGTTGCACGCTGGCTACATGAAAAATCAAATCGCTCTACCGCACCTCTTATCGAAGTGAATTGCGCTGCTATCCCATCAGAACTGATAGAAAGTGAATTGTTTGGCCACGAAAAAGGTTCGTTTACTTCGGCTGTAAAACAACGCATTGGCAAGTTCGAATCAGCCCATGGCGGTACTTTGTTTTTAGATGAGATCGGCGACATGAGTCCCTCCACCCAGGCTAAAGTTTTGCGTGCTTTACAGGAAAACAAAATAACCCGTGTGGGCGGCGAAAGGGAGATTGAAGTTGATGTGCGTGTAGTTGCTGCGACTAATAAAGACCTGCTTAAAGAAATTGAAGCCGGTAATTTCCGTATGGACTTGTACCATCGCATAAGTGTCATCCTGATCCATGTTCCACCACTTTCGGAGCGAAGGGATGACATCGGTTTGCTTACCCAGACCTTTATAGAAGAAATATGCAATGATTACGGCATGCCACCTAAAAAGGTGTCAGAGTCTGCTATTGAAGAATTGAAGAAATTGCCCTGGACAGGAAATATCCGCGAACTACGGAATATGGTTGAACGTTTGATCATTCTCAGCGACAAAACCATCACAGATAATGATGTAAGAGCCTTTGCCAACCCTTCAGCAGTAGTTCCGACGACTAACGGTATGTCTGTTGTAGCGCAAACCGACTTTGATCAGTTTGCCAACTTCCAGGAATATAAGGATTATGCCGAACGCGAATACATCAAGTTCAAGCTGGAAAAAAACAATTGGAACGTGTCCAAAACCGCTGATGATATAGATATTCAGCGCAGCCATCTCTATAGTAAAATAGAGAAATTTGGTTTGAAACGGGGGGAACAATAACTCAAACATTACGGTGCTTTGAATTGATAAAATTTGAAGCACCGTAATGTTTGAGTAGCTTTTATTGGAAATTTCTTCCTTTATGAAAAGCCTTTTCTACCCCTTTGTTTGGATCAGGTATTTTATTTCGCGTATCCGGAATGGACGCAGTCCGTTCGTCTGCACGCGATAAAGTAAGTACAGGCAAATCTTCATTTTTTTGAGGTATCATATCACTCAAATATTTTGACAGGTTATAACAGCGGTTAACAATTACATGAATAACCAGGCCCTCGATCTGCAATTTACCTTCTACCATTAGTAAACGCGACTGAAGTATCTCTTTCCGGTATTTATCGAACAATTTCTCCCAAACCACCAGGTTGGAGAATCCTGTTTCATCTTCAATAGTGATAAATAAAATCCCTTTGGCTGTGCCAGGCCGTTGCCTTACGGTTACCAATCCGGCTACCTTAACCAAATCTCCATCTTTTAGGGTCGATAATTCGCTGGTTGTCTTTACATGCAAGAGGTTTAATTTCTCCCGAACAAAACTCACAGGATGGGCTTTTAAAGATAAACCGATGGCTGCATAATCTTGTACAACATGTTCCGCCTGGGTCATAAAAGGCAACACCATCTGATGTTCGTTCGTGCTTTCAGAAGGTTGCCCGGTAAAAACTCCGGTGGGTTTATCACCAAGAGCAGCTACCTCCCATAAGGCCTGACGACGATCAAAGTTGATCGACCTAAACGCATCTGCATCAGTTAGTTTTTCTATGGCAGCCTGTGATATTCCTGCATCGCTCAACTGATTGATACTTTTATAACCATTTCCGCGCGCAGTTATCAATAACTGCATTTCTTCTTCCTTCAATCCTTTTACTTGCCGGAAACCCAATCGTAGAGCACAATATTTACCATCTTTTTCTTCCAGCGTATTATCCCACATTGAATGGTTAATATCTACCGGCCGAACGACAACGCCATGTTTTTGAGCATCAATCACGATCTGGGCTGGCTGATAAAAACCCATAGGCTGACTATTGAGCAAAGCAGCTGTAAAAACATCGGGGTAATGGCACTTGAGCCAGCAAGAGATATAAACCAAATGAGCAAAACTAGTAGCATGACTTTCCGGAAAACCATAACTACCAAAACCTTCCAGTTGTTTAAACACCCGGTGAGCAAACTCTTCCTCATACCCTCTTGCCACCATTCCATCGACCAATTTTTTCCTATGCTGGCTCACCAGGCCTTTAGCCTTAAAGGTAGCCATACTCCGCCTCAACTGATCGGCTTCAGCAGGTGTGAACTCTGCTGCTACAATGGCAATTTCCATCGCTTGTTCCTGGAATAATGGTACTCCCTTTGTCCTGCTTAAAATAGGCCTCAACTCTTCTTTTGGATATTCTTCCGGCTCCTCGCCATTCCGCCGACGTAAATAAGGATGCACCATATCCCCTTGTATCGGGCCGGGACGAACAATGGCAACTTCTATAACAAGATCATAAAATATTCTTGGCTTCAATCTGGGCAGCATCGACATCTGCGCCCGGCTTTCGATCTGGAAAACGCCCAATGTATCCGCCTTGCAGATCATATCGTAAACCTTTTCGTCATCCTGAGGCACATTTTCCAAAGTAAGATCAAGGTTATAGCTAGATTTAGCCAGATCAAATGCTTTGCGAATACAGGTAAGCATACCAAGGCCCAGCACATCGACTTTCAAAATTCCCAGATCTTCCAGATCATCTTTGTTCCACTCCAATTGTGTCCGGTCCTCCATCCGGGCATTCATTACCGGGCATATATCCGAAAGTTTGCACTGCGTGATCACAAAGCCCCCGGTATGCTGCCCCAACTGGCGCGGAAAACCCATTAGCTGATCCGTCAATTCTAAAACTTTGAACAAATGCGGATCATCCGGGTTCAGCCCCTGCTCCAATATTCGTTGGCGATCAAAAGCTTCTTCCGAAAAATCCCATATCGCACCCGAAAGCCTTTTGATCGTATCTTCGGATAAACCCATCGCTTTACCAACATCACGGATAGACCCTTTGTGCCGTTCTTGTGTTACAGTGGCCACAATAGCGGCATGCTCGCGACCATAAGTTTCATATATCCATTGGATGATCTCCTCCCGCCTTTCATGTTCAAAATCGACATCCACATCGGGCCATTCATCACGTGCATCAGACATGAATCTGGAGAACAGCATTTGTGATTTAGTGGGATTGACAGGGGTTATACCCAGGCAAAAACAAACGGTACAATTAGCCGCCGAGCCCCGTCCCTGGTGCAGAATGCCTAATTCTGTTGCCTTATTGGTGTATTCGTATATCCTCAGAAAATAAGGGGCCAGCTTGCGCCGGGCAAAAAAAGCCAGCTCAAACTCAATTTGTTTAATGATTTTTGGAGTTATTTTATCGCCAAGTAGTTTTTTAGCGCCATTCCAGGTATGTTCGGCAAGATGCTCGTCTGCTGTGCGCCCGTCAGGACTTTTCCACTCCGGTTCTAAGTATTTTAAGGTATCCAGCGAGAATTGGCAAGCCTCGGTGATCTCCTGTGTTCGTTCGATAGCATCAGGATATTGACGAAATAAACGCTTCATTTCATCAATCGTCTTTAAATGCCGCTCCGCATTGGCATACAATTTAAACCCGCCATTATTTATGGTGCACTTTTCGCGAACGCAGGTAACTACATCCTGTAACTGACGACGCTGTACCTCATGATAATAAACATCATTGGTTGCTACCATCGGTACGCCCAGTTGCGAAATACGATGAAGCCGTTTAGCATCATCCCCATTATAAGAACGATTCGCTGCGATATAAAGGTCATTGCCTAATATTTTATGATACTCCTTTATATCCCTTTTAAAGGAATCATCAAAATCAAACCTTTCATTTAAAGATTCGGGCGCAATGGCAATGAACTTTATCCCTTCGGCGTGTTCAAGAACATCTTTTTTATAGAGATCACATTGCCCTTTTTCAGTTCGCAGATTGCCTTTGCTCAACAAAGCACACAACCGGCCCCAGGCAGTAATGTCAGTCGGATAGGCAAGCAGGCTTGGGCCATCCAGTAAATCGAGCCTACAAGCGGGAATAAATCGTATACCGGAAACCTGTGCAGTTTTATGGGCACGCACAACCCCGGCCACACTATTGCGATCGGTAATTGCAATGGCGGTATAACCAAGCATTGCGGCCTGTTGCACCAATTCCTCGGGGTGAGATCCACCTCTTAAAAAGCTAAAGTTGCTGGTTACCTGTAATTCCGTATAGCTCATAACATCAGGCAAAAAAACCGTGAATAAACCATTGTCTGGGCTGATCATCAGAATAGTGCCCCGAACGGAACAACCAGTAGCGTTGCCCATCCTGATCTTCAACATAATAATAATCGCGGTGCTCTCCTTTTTCCAACCACCATTCGCGCTCAATTCGTTCCGGACCGTCCGCTTTTTTGATGTTATGGACCTTGTTCTTATAAACAAAAAGCATCGGTGGATAATCCGGTATAGGGGCAGTTACTTCAATTCTTTCAGGCCTTGGTAACAATAAAGATGGCCTCGGCCTGTCTGTTCGCCAGACAGTCATACGCTTATCCTGCAAAGTTTTAGCCTGTTTTATGGATCGCTCGGGCCAATGGCATTCCTGTGGTAAATAACGATGGATACTTCCTGCCCCTGTTTTGTTTGCTATCCTGTCCAACAATTCTGCCAGGCGTGCATCTTCCAATCCGCCCCCCGCCGGCGACCAAAGCATCTCTTGTTCGGGCTCTACATCATCTACTTTAAGTGCGTCCAGCGTAAATAATTCTATTCCTAAAGCCGGTTCAATGGAGACTATTTTTAACTCAAATAACTTAAATAGATGGTCAACATAATAAGATGCATGGTTTGTTCCGATATGCACTTGTTGTACCTCGCCATCAACCCGGTAACACTTTAGAGTAGCTGTTCTCAAACCCTTTCCTTCGCCTTCCAAGCGATGACAAAGGGCTTCCAATAGTTTTCTTATCGCGATTTCGATTCCGGTAACCGTCCTGATCGGCTCCAGGCATGGAAGACGCTCATGATAAGGTTCAACGGCTTGTAATAACTGCATAGGCTCATCTTCATTACCCAAAGCCTGGTCGAGCCGCATTAAAAAATCCTGTCCAAACCGCCGTCGCAACGCTGAACGCCCCATGCCGATAAAGCCCTGGATAGTATAAAATCCAAGTTTCTGTAAACGTTCAAGTGCAAGTGGCTCCAGTCGTAAGGCCGCGGGTGGTAAGGGCAGCAGAGCTTCTTTTTGTTGATCAGCCTCTATTATCGGTTTTATCTTGCCAAAACGTGCAACAGCCCATGCTGTACCAATGGTATCGGCCATAGCCCCCCTGACATCATAACCTTTACCTCTGAGTGTCTTAATAATTGCGCCCAGGTAAGCCCGTTCACCTCCCCATAGATGTGCACAACCAGAAATATCCAGAATCAATCCGTCGGGCATATCTACAGCAATTATTGGCGTATAACGTATGCACCATTCGCCTAAAGCCTTTAGTAATTTGGCGGTTTGTCCCGGCATATCATCCATCATTTCAAGCGATGGCACAATAGCCCTGGCATCGGCCATAGCCATTCCGGTAGTAATTCCCTGCATTTCAGCCAGTGCATTAGCTGCAGTGATCACAACACACCCTCTGATCGGCGTAGTCAAAACAAAAGGTAATTCATGCAATTCCGGATGTCGAAGCGTCATCCAGTCGGTCATCAAATGCCGAAACCACAGCGAAACAAAGCGTCTTCTTATCATTATACTGCCCTCCTTCCCCAGGTTTCATATGCTGTTACCTTTTCATCAACAGGCACAAAACGCCCGCCATTCCATTCCATTTTCCAAACTCCCGGATTGCCATTACGCACTTTGAGCAATTCAACCTGCCAGCGCGGAAAACCTACGCCGGGTAAACCGCCTTCAGTTTCGCTTGGTATAGATGAGATTCGCCAGCGTGCTACGGAAGTATTTGTTTTGGATTTCTGAAGATCGGTACGTAAAATAAACCCGGTCACCTTGCTACTTTCAACCGCCAATTGTAACCGGCGGGATTGGGCCAGGTTAATGTCCTGTACTTCGGCTATTACTGCCGCTAAGCCCTCGCACTTCAGGGCTTCTTCCGTTACCCAAAGTATGTCTTTCCCCTTTTTCAAGTCTATAAAGATCACTCTGTCGGCTTCTACACTAAACGCGCTCAGCGAGGCTGGGAATAGTTTTCCTGATGAGCCTATCCAAAGGCATGCCCCACCTTGTTTCATCAGCGTCCCTAATATCCCGGCTATAAAACCAGCTGTTGCCGCTGCTTGCCCGGGCGTTGAACAAAGCAACTCATGCAGAGCCCCGACAGGAAAAACACTATTCGGAAAAGCGGCTTCTACCGGCCCAAGCCCAAAAGTATCAGCATTATCCGGTTGGGGTGGTTTAAATCCCTCCCAAAGCAAAATATCTTTTTGCAACTTGCTGATTATGTCCCTTTTGGTATCCGGCATAACAATTCATTACTGATACCAAAATTACTAATATTTTTAGCAAATCATCTATAGAAATGTGAAATAATTTTGATTTTTGTTGATTGAAGATTTGATATCTATTGACAAAATCAAACTAAAAAAGTAATTTAGGACCTTAAGCCTTAATCACATGGACTTGACAACAACAACCACCACTAATCAAATCACTAATTGTGCTTCGTGTTTTAACCAGATTAATCAGGATGATGCCTTTTGTACTTCTTGCGGATACCCTTTAAAGGGTTCGGAAGAAGAGCAAAAGAACTTCATCATGGAAAAAAACACGAAGGAAATCTATTTGGAAGAAGAAAACAGGCAGATAAAAAAATCTGGCTATGCCTTATATTATATAGCAGCGGCTACATTTTTATCTGGACTTATATTATACGGTACAAGTAAAAATCCTGAGATCAAAAGCACGCTTTTACTAGTTAACACCGTATTAGCTGTTATATATGCTGCCTTAGGATTTTGGAGCAAATGGAAACCGCTTGCGGCAATTATTTCGGGTTCAGCATTATATGCACTTGTTTTTATACTTAACGCAGTTACAAGTCCTCTTACCATTTTCAGTGGAATAATTTTGAAAATATTCATTGTTGTGAACTTTGTAAGGGGTATCCAATCAGCTATCCGGGCGGACAAACTTCGTAAGGACTTGAATATTGGATAATCTGCATATCCATATTAACAACGACGAAACAGCAACGCATTGCTCCACTTGTAATGAACAGATTGCTCCAGGAAGCCGCTTTTGTAAGTATTGCGGAGCTGCTCAGATACAGGAATGTTATACATCTTCATCAGAAGAAAAATGGATAGCGATTAAGCAACTGGGGCTATTCTTTGTTATCGACGCCGTCATATGCTGCATTGCCGGATTTACAGATTTTTTTAAATCCTTTACATGGCATGTCACTATTGACATTCTCCTTGCAAGCTGTGCCGTTTTTTTCTTTTTCTATAATTGGCGGTCTACCAGGTCGCTGCTAAACTGGAAGAGCTTTTCCATAACGAAATTGCTGTTTTACTGTTTGTCGGCTATTTTGGCCTCTTTCACAGTGAGCTTTGTGGTGGGATGGCTTAACCGGGCGCTTTTTTCGAAGGTATTCTCTTATTATGCGTTTTATGAGGACCTTCATCATGGAAAATTAATAATGATATCTTTCATTGCTGTTATGCCCGCTTTATTTGAGGAAATTGGTTATCGCGGATTCCTGCTGCAAAAGCTGCTGCAGGTAGTGGATAAGAAACAAGCTATATTTATTTCAGCATTTTTGTTTGCCATAATGCATACTTCATTTATTTCATTATTTTGGCTTATTCCCTTCGGTTTGTACCTGGCTTATATAAGGATGAAGGAAAACACACTGTGGTATGGTGTATGCGTACATTTTTGTTTCAACTTTACCGTTTGCATGTCCGAATTTTATAGATTGGAGCACCTTTATCGTCACTAAAAATTCATTTTAAACAAGTCATTCCTTTCATCTTACCACTAGATAATTTACCTGGTTCCATTCTACAGTTGACCTTTAAAATCTCGCCCAAAAAAGCTATTTTTGCGCTTCAAATGGAGCACATTCGTAATTTTTGCATTATAGCACATATCGACCACGGTAAAAGCACGCTTGCCGACCGGTTATTAGAATATACCAACACCATTACCCAACGCGAATCGCAGGCGCAATTGCTTGACGACATGGATTTGGAGCGCGAGCGCGGCATCACCATTAAGAGCCACGCCATACAAATGGACTATGTTCTCGATGGTCAGAAATACGTTCTGAACCTGATCGATACACCCGGGCACGTGGATTTTTCATACGAAGTTTCCCGCTCTATCGCTGCCTGTGAAGGCGCTTTGCTGATTGTAGACGCTGCACAGGGCATACAGGCGCAAACCATTTCCAACCTGTACCTGGCATTGGAAAACGATTTGGAGATCATCCCGGTATTAAATAAAATGGATCTTCCCGGTGCTATGCCGGAAGAGGTAAAAGACCAGATAGTGGATCTATTAGGTTGTAAACGCGAAGATATCCTGGCGGCATCCGGCAAAACCGGTATGGGTGTGCACGATATTCTGCGTGCTATTGTAGAACGCGTCCCCGCCCCTGTTGGCGATCCGCAGGCTCCCTTACAAGCATTGATCTTTGATTCTGTATTTAACTCATTCAGGGGCATTATCGCTTATTTTAAAGTTGTAAACGGTGAGATCAGGAAAGGCGATAAAGTAAAATTTGTTGCTACCGAAAAGCAATATCTTGCTGATGAGGTAGGCACCTTAAAATTAAACCAACTTGCCAAAGACGTTATAAAAACCGGTGATGTGGGTTACATCATTTCGGGCATAAAAGAAGCGCGTGAGGTAAAAGTTGGTGATACCATAACCCATGTAGAACGTCCATGTGAAAGCGGTATACAGGGTTTTGAGGAAGTGAAGCCGATGGTGTTTGCCGGCATTTATCCGGTTGATACGGAAGATTATGAAGAACTTCGCGAGTCGATGGCTAAGCTGCAGCTAAACGATGCTTCGCTGGTGTTTGAGCCGGAATCATCGGCTGCGTTAGGCTTTGGTTTCCGTTGCGGGTTCCTCGGCATGCTCCATATGGAGATCATCCAGGAACGTTTGGAACGCGAGTTCAATATGACGGTGATCACCACCGTTCCGAACGTGTCGTACAAGGCTTATACCACTAAAGGAGAAGAGCTCCAGGTTAATAACCCATCTGATTTGCCTGATCCAAGCAAGCTGGATTATGTAGAGGAGCCATATATCAAAGCAACCATCATTACCAAAGCTGAATTTGTAGGTCCGGTAATGTCACTTTGTATCCAGAAACGTGGTTTCATCAAAGATCAATCTTACCTGACTTCAGATCGTGTTGAGTTGATCTTCGAAATGCCAATGGGTGAGATTGTGTTTGATTTTTACGATAAACTGAAAACTATCTCCAAGGGATACGCATCATTCGACTATCACCAGATAGGTTATCGTCAGTCGGATTTAGTGCGTTTGGATATACGTTTGAACAGCGAACCAGTGGATGCTTTATCATCGCTGATCCACCGGAGCAACTCTTATGATTTTGGTAAAAAGATTTGCGAAAAGCTGAAGGAGTTATTACCGCGTCAACAATTCGAGATCATTATACAGGCATCTATTGGTGCCAAGATCATCGCCCGTGAAACGGTAAAAGCCTTGCGTAAAGACGTTACCGCAAAATGTTATGGTGGTGATATCTCGCGTAAGCGTAAGCTGTTGGAAAAACAGAAAAAAGGCAAGAAACGCATGCGCCAGGTGGGTAACGTAGAAATACCACAATCGGCCTTTATGGCGGTTTTGAAACTTGATTAATTAGATGTGAGATATGAGATTTGAGACGTGAGACTCAAATCGGCATATTAATAATGAACAAGGATTTGAATTGTTTTTTGAGCATTGTCTCAAATCTCAAATCTCAAATCTCAAATCTCAAAAAATGAATCTACTCGACGGAAAATACGTATCAGAAAAATTAAA
>JAFAKI010000299.1 GCA_019235595.1 Mucilaginibacter sp.
ATAGGTTACCCTGTTCCCCAACTCCCGGTTGATGATGTTGAGAAGGCGCAAATTTACTACCGGGACACCCTGGGCTTTGATATATTGTGGATATACCCAGAAGATGAGAAATATATCGGTGCAGTAAACAGAGAAAATACAACCATCTTTTTTGCCAGAACAGACAAACCGTTTGAGCCGAATATTCACTGGATCTACGCTGAAGATGTTGATTTGACTTATGCTGAATTTAAAGAAAGAGGCGCTGATATAATCGAGGATATTGAGAACAAACCCTGGAATATCCGGCAATTCACCATCAGAGATTTAAATGGACATATTTTTTACATTCATCATGGATAGATAATTCTATATCTTTAAAAACCAAATAACCTTTTATGGAAAACACCACCAGAGTATGGCGCCTGTTCTTTGCCGTCGGACTATTTGCTATCGCTATCCAGGAATTAATTAACAAAGATTTTGTATTGGTAATGCTGCCCGCAGGCTTCCCTGAATGGCTGTCGAACCGTTTAATATGGGACTGGATATTTAGCCTTCCATTAGCAATTGCTACTATCTGCATTATTTTGGAGATCAAGTCCCGGCCAATATCCCTTATCATAGGTGGCGTTTTGCTGCTGCTGGTAATCTTATTTCAGGTTCCCGGTCAGCACACACCTATGGTATTAGCATTTTGGGTGAACCCTCTAAAGGAACTGACCCTAAGTGGCGGTGCTTTTTTAGCTGCCGGTTCTTTAGCAAGAGAAAACAAAGTGTCATCACTAGAGAATTTTTTAGAAAAATTGATCCCTGCAGGTAAATATTTCTTTGCCATCACCATGGTGATATTTGGCTATAGTCATTTTCTTTACCGCGATTTTGTAGTCATGCTGATACCAAATTGGATACCGGGACATTTGTTCTGGACATATTTTGCGGGGGGAGCCTTAATGGCAGGCGGTTTAGGCATTATATCGAACATAAAGCGGCGACTAGCTGGCAACCTTTTAGGAATAGCGATATTTATCTGGTTTATTGTACTACACATACCCCGTGCAATAGCTGACCCTCACAGAGGGAACGGCAACGAAATAACCAGCGTTTTTGAGGCATTATCTTTCAGCGGAATCGCATTTCTGATAGGCAGAAAAAAGGTCAAAAGTTAGTTTTATGCTGATTTTTGTTGTAAGTTAGTCTAAGGCTTTTATCATATTTGAGCTATTCATCTAATTCGGATTACCATGAAAAAGATCATACTTATTTTAGCGATCGTTGGCTATGCGATGTACGGACATGCTTCTGCCAGCTCAAAAACTTCAATCATAAAATTGGACTCTGCAGGTGTGAGCAGGAAACTTAATGACCTTAACTCAAAACTGGCCGATCTGAAGAATCAGTTAACCGGCTATCAAAACCAGTTGCCTGTAGACTCAGCAAAATATCAGGATTTATTGTCTAAATCGCTTGATGAGCAAAAGAAGAGCAAGGACTACGCAAAAGATGCCGTTGGCGGTGACGTAAGCGATGCCAAGAAGGCCGCAAAACAAGCCAAAAAAGCCGCAGATGCAACTGATGACGCCAACGACGCCAAAAAAAAAATTTGATAAGGATAAAAAGAAGATCAAAAATCTGACAAAAGACATTCAGAAAACACAGGAGAAGATTGACAAGTTGAGCTCGCAATCTTCACAATAAATCACTTATGAAACTGTATTGCTCCGTAGCATTTGTTTTCTTGCTGAACTTAGTGGCGGTAGGTCATAAATTTCCACAGGACAATATCACCGGGACACGGCGGGGCACATCAATATGCCAGGTAAAGGATTCGCCCTGTCATGATGAAACAGCGGTGTATCATGCAGTAAAAGCCGAAGGCAATACCTATCGTTTCCAGATGAACAAAATGGTAAACGGCAAGGAGGTAGAAATGGGCGAAACGGTGTTCACTTATAACAAAAACAAGGAAACTTTAGACGGGGTTACAACCAGTGCAAAAGGTAAGGGCCTATGGCATTTTATTGTAAAGGCCAATACGATGCACGGCACATTAACCGTTGAAAATAATACACTTTACAGGGTGATTGATCTGCATAAGGATTAATCATTCTATATTTAATTTTATGAAATATCTATTTATTCTTCTGCTCTTCCCGCTGGCTGTTCAAGCACAAAGCGTTACCAATCAAAATGTTTTCGATACCATCCCATTCATTCCGGAGCACCGCCCGGTGCGGCTTGCCCAATTCGAAAAAGAACCTATTGTGACAGGAAATGTAATGTTCCTGGGTGATAGCATGACCGAAATGGGCGATTGGAAAAAGGTAACAGGAGATACAACCGTGATCAACCGTGGCATCGGCGGGGACATCACTTATGGCGTATTGAAAAGGTTAAAGGACATTACTGATCGTAGACCATCCAAATTATTTATTCTTTTGGGAATCAATGACATTGGCAAGGATATTCCGGATGCGGTAATAGCCGACAATTACCTGAAGATCGTTAAAGAGATCCATACCAAATGCCCGGAAACAAAAGTTTATGTACAAAGCGTATTGCCGGTTGACGCTACTCATCCCCATTTCCCGCAACATTACGATAAAGAAGAGCATGTATTGTCGGTAGACAAGCTATTGAAGGCTAATGCCAAAGTGGGTGATTATACGTTTATCGACATCTTTCACCTGTTTGTTGATGCCAACGGGCGTTTGGATAGCCGCTATACATTTGAGGGCCTGCATCTAAAGCCGGAAGCTTATGTAGTTTGGGCAGATTACCTAAAAAAGCAAGGTTATCTGTAGCAGCCCAGTAACAAAATGGAGCTATTGAGGTCTTAATTAAAAATCGTATTATGACTAAAGAATCATTCTCCATACACGGCATAAACCTTTTGGAAAAGGTGAAAGAGCTGATAGAAGAAGGTAATGTTAGAAAGATCACCATTACCGATAAATCGGGCCGGGAACTGGCTAGTTTTCCGTTAACCGTTGGTGTTGTTGGCGCACTGATTATGCCTATGCTGGCTGCAATTGGCGCTATTGCGGCGCTTATTACGGAATGTACCATTACCGTTGAGCGTGAAGAAACGGCCGAACCAGTAAAAGAAGAAAAGGAATAATTAATTCTAAGATTAAGATTTGACAACTTTTGAAAAGTTGTCAAATCTTTTAAATATCAAATCTGATCCTGGTATTCTTTAAAAAAATACCGCCGCTCTTGATGAATATCATCAGGTGAATTGACAGTCATCATTTTTACCCAGCTCATCCCCTCCTAAATTCGTACTATAAATGATGATAAATGGCATGGTTATTTTTTCCACTGCTAATTATTGCAGTCCTATTGGGCTATCTCCTCTTTGCACCAATTTATTTAGAAATAAATAGCCTGAACGGACTATGTGGTGCACGGCTGCACCATCTGGCCAGCGCGAACCTTGTGCTGGTGGACAGCTCTTTTAAAATCAACTTAAGCATAATAGGTTGGAAAAAGCAAATTGACCTGCTATCCAAAAGAAAAACCCGGAAAAAGGCAAGCCGGAAAAAGAAGTCTCGTAAATTTCGGCTTGGATTATTTAAAGTTTTGCTAAAAACCTTTAAGGTCAATCAATGCTATCTCAGCATTGACACGGGCGATGTTCAACTAAACGGGCTACTTTACCCGGGTTTTTACTGGCTAAATAAATATACCGGCAAATCTATCGGAATCAACTTTCTGGGTAAAAACGAGATTATACTACAGATTGAAAACAATCTGGCGAGACTTATCAAGGCTTTTATTCTTTCAACATTAAAAACAAAAAGATCATGGAAAACTTAGATGGCATGCTCGGCAAACTGACCGAGTTTCTAAAATCAGAAGCAAAAACCGAAACTATTATCGGTCAACAATTTCAATTGGGAGAATTTACGTGTGTACCGGTCATGTCGATAGGGCTCGGAGTTGGCAGCGGCGGCGGAGAAGGTAAAGGAAAGGGAAAAGGGCCCGGCGGCTCCAAAGGCGAAGGAGAAGGCGAAGGCTTAGGCGCTTTGGGCGGCGCTGGTGTCGGGATGGGCCCTGTCGGTTTCCTGGTGACCAAAGGAGGCACCATTGAGTTTATATCCACACGTTCATCAAAGGGGATCAACGCCCTTTTTGAAAAAGCACCTGACATCATTGACAAGATCATCGAAAAAAAGCAAGAGAAGGACACCGCGCATGCCTGATAAATTGTAGCATTAATAAACAGATCACCTTGCAGGCTCATCCGGCAAGGTGATTTATAACAATTTTAAATAATATCAACCAAGAGTCGGTTGCATTCCTGTACCGATCCCTATCCTGTTCCACGCATTGATGCCTACAGCTGCCATGATCACTTTTGAAATGGTATGCCTGTCGAGCACTTTTTCTGCTTCTTCAAAAACTTTTTCGCTCATTCCTTGCTGGATATTGGTAATGTTTTCGGTAATGGCCAGTATAGCTCTTTCTTCTGGTGAGAAAAACGGAGTTTCCCTCCAGGCGTTCAACGCGTAAATACGTTGCTCGGTTTCGCCTAGCTCGCGGGCATCTTTGGTGTGCATATTGATACAATAAGCACAGCCGTTGATCTGTGATGCGCGGATTTTTATCAACTCTGCATGCTTTTTGTCTAAACCACTGTTATTTAAATAATTTTCCAGAGCCTCCATAGCCTGGTAGGCGGTTGGCTCAATGCTGAATCTTTTGCTCATGATGTTATAAATTTGATAATAAGACAAAGTTCCCCTGGCGGCAGCACAAAAAAGTTAATCGTGATTAATTAATAAGTCCGGAAGTCCGCGTAAGTCGGGAAGTCCGAAAGTGAAGTAAATTATATTCTTGCGGACTTACGGACTTTTCCGACTTCCCGACTTTTTCCCACGAATCTTACTTAAAAACTGCGGCGTAAAGCCCAGGTAAGATGCCAGCATGTATTGAGGGATGCGTTGAACAAACCCCGGAAACATGGAAACGAATTGTCGGTAGCGTTCTTCGTCTGTCTGATCACGGAAATATTCAAAGCGGCGCATAGAGGCGGTATGCACCTTTTGAAAGATGATCCTGAAATAGCGTTCCATTTTGGGCACTTTCAGCAGTAGGTCTTCCATCGTTTTTTTGTTCAGGCTGATGAGTTCCGAATCTTCTATGGCCTGTATGTAATAGTAAGATGGCTTGCCTGTCTCGAAACTGCAGTAGTCGGTTATCCACCAGTTCTCGATCCCGAATTGGGTGATCTGCTCCTGCCCGCTCCGGTTGATAAAATACAACCTCATGCAGCCTTTACTCACAAAATAGTTAGTCCGGCAAACCTCATCGGGCTGTAGAATAAATTGCTTTTTCTTTACTTCAACCAGGCTGACGTTCTCGCAAACAAGCATCGTTGCCTGCTCATCGAGCTTGACGAATTTATTGATATGGGCGATGAGATTGTCTTTCATTTTGGCAGTATAATTCAAATATAAACCGATCTTGTAACAAAAATAATACGGCCCGTAAATCGCAGCAGATTTTTTATAATTTGGCACATGAACATTTTTACAAAACATATTACCATAGGCTGTGCTTTGGCTGCTACCCTTTGCAGCACCAGCCTGTTTGCACAAACTTCACCATCGGTAGTCGACCAGATAGTGAAGGAAGAAAATGACAATTCCCAATTACAACAACTTGCGCATGAATTATTTGATGGCATCGGTCCGCGACTGGTGGGTACCCCTCAAATGATGAAAGCGCATGATTGGGCGGTTGCCAAATACACCGGCTGGGGTATATCGGCTCATAACGAAAAATGGGGCGAATGGCGTGGCTGGGAACGTGGCATATCGCATATCGACATGGTTTATCCACGTATTAAAAGCCTGGAAGGCACACAATTAGCCTGGAGCCCAGGTATGGGTAAAAAGACGGTAACATCAGACTTAATTATCATTCCTGACCTTGCCGATTCCAATGCTTTTAAAGCCTGGTTGCCAAACGTAAAAGGAAAGTTCGTGATGATCAGCATGAACCAACCTACCGGACGCCCGGATTATAACTGGCAGGAGTTTGCTACCAAGGAATCATTTGATAAAATGAAAAAAGACCGCGATGCGCAAGTGGCTGCATGGCGTGAGCGCTTGCGTAAAACTGGCTACACCAATAAAACTCTGCCTGTAGCACTGGAAAATGCCGGTGCGGTGGGTATTGTCACCTGTAACTGGTCGAACGGGTTTGGGGTAGATAAAATATTTGGCGCCTACACCAAAAAAGTACCGACTATCGACATTGCTTTGGAAGATTATGGCATGCTGTACCGTCTGACTGAATCGGGTGATAAACCGCAGATCAGCGTACATACTGAATCAAAAGAATTGGGTGTGGCACCTACCTTTAATACCATTGCTGAGATAAAGGGAGCTGAAAAACCCGACGAGTATGTGATCCTTTCAGCACATTTTGATAGCTGGGACGGTGGCACAGGCGCAACTGATAACGGCACAGGTACTTTAACCATGATGGAAGCCATGCGCATCCTGAAAAAAGTTTATCCTAACCCAAAACGTACCATCATCGTCGGTCATTGGGGTAGCGAAGAGGAAGGGTTGAATGGTTCAAGAGCCTTTGTTGAGGATCATCCGGAAATTATTAAAAGCATACAGGCTGTATTCAACCAGGATAATGGTACCGGCCGTGTGGTTGACTTACAGGGGCAAGGGTTTTTAAATTCTTATGATTATTTGACCCGCTGGCTTTCAAAAGTACCGGCTGATATTAAAGATCAGATCAAAACCAGTTTCCCCGGCGCTCCGGGCCGTGGCGGGTCTGACTTTGCCTCATTCGTAGCAGCAGGCGTACCAGCGTTTTCGTTAAGCTCAACCAGCTGGTCATATGGAACTTATACCTGGCACACCAACCGTGATACGTATGACAAGATCGTATTTGATGATTTACGCAACAATGCCATCCTGGCGGCTATTATGGCTTATGAAGCGAGCGAGGATCCAACTACTACCTCGCGCGAGAAAAGTGTATTACCTCCAAACGCCAAAACGGGAGAAGCAACCAAATGGCCCGATCCGGTGAAGCCGATTAGAAAAGGGGGATTGGATAAATAGAAAAGATAGAGAGGGGTGTCACACTGAGGCACTCGAAGTGCGGCGCGTAAAGGCCTTGCCCACCATGCTTCGAGTGCCTCAGCATGACACCCTTTTTGTTGTCTTTTATTTCTTGTTACTTCGCATCCAGCACCGCAGCTGTAAAAGCGCTCACTTCGCCATCTGGATTTAAGCCTACAGAGTTTTGGAAAAGCCTTACGGCATTATAGGTCATTTCGCCAAAAATATTGTCGACTCCACCAGTATCAAAACCGCGGCGCATTAATTCAGCCTGTATTTTGCCAATTTCTGTGGATACCATATTGGGGCTGGTAAGCCTGTAGATCGTAACCGTTGGCGGTCGGAATGGTGATATAGGATTGGGATTGTATGTTACACCCGGCACCAGAATGCCCATATCCCAGCGCCGGCCATCCACTACCGAATTGATTATGCCATCCTCTCGCCCATGTGCCTCAATAGTTCCGCCATTACCGTCCGAGATCACGATATGGCCTACGGTTCCATTGCCCGCTAAACGTAATATTACTGCTCCGGGTGTTGACTTGGCTTCTTCGATGGTGACAATCTGCCCTTTTTTGTTCGCATCACGGTCCCAAAAGTCGCAATGTTCATCAACACTATCGCAGCCATACAAAATGCCGGTAGCCTGGTAATAAACCCACGACACAAAGTCAGCACTATCCCAGGGCCCTTTATAATCGGCATTATTTTTTGGTACCAAAGCACCCAAAGCATATGGCTCGCCTACGTGCTTATCGCCTAAACTAACAATATCATCGCCGGTCATTGTGACTTTATTTATCTATGAAAGTATGCAATATTAGTAAATTTTACGATGACAATAGGATGACAGAGAAGATTGGAAATGTTAAACAAATCTTTTATGCCTGGATTTTTTTGATGTATAAATGTTTATATTCCCTCTTTATATTCAAAACCGTGAACTTTATCAAAATAACAGTGAAAACGATTTTATACTTTTTTGCCGCGATCCTTTTATTGTCGGCTTGTAATAAACCTGAACTTGATATAGACGCCGTTGATTTTAAAGCAGGTCCTTGCATTATAGGTTGCCCGATTTACGAGATGAAAATAGCGAAGAACGGAGAGGCTATAATTGATGCTGTAGCATATAATAAAATAGGAGATGGTCGATTTAAAGCTACGATAGAAAAATCAAAAATCGACTCGTTAAATACCTTAATTAGCGAAGCCGATTTTTTTAGATTAAGCAACAAATACTCAGTAACAATTACTGATCAGGCACTTTATACTTTAACAGTCCGATTAAAAAACAGGCAGCAGAAAACAATAGTGGATTATGGCGCCGGTGGCCCTGAAAAGCTAAAAAAAGTCTATCATTTCCTGTTTCTATTATCCCAATCGGAACATTGGAGCAGAAGCCAATCCAACTAAAACCAATCAGCTCAAAATTTCCGATATTTCTGCAAAGCCTTTTTCCCTTGCCAGATCAGCAGGGAGCTTCCCTCCTTCCATGCGCACATTGGTTTCGGCGCCGTTTTCGAGGAATAGGAT
>JAFAKI010000308.1 GCA_019235595.1 Mucilaginibacter sp.
GGGCTACATGATGCTTTTTATGCCACTGGGCTTCGCTATTGACAAGAAAATAACACAGGGTGGTTTAGCAGGCAGGGGCACACGTCGCTGGTTGCGGTTTTCCGCATGTTTTACTGTTATTACCATCGGTGTTTTAAGTTTTCACATGGTAACAGGTTTCTGGCAGTATTACGGTCCGAAATGGCTTGTATATAAATTTCATAAAGACACTGTTGATCCCACCATACAGGGAATTGATTATGACGACATTCATTCCCGTTTTGAAAAAGAGGGTTGGCTGCAAAACAAGAATGTTTTTGCAGGTACGCCGCGCTGGTGGCTTACCGGTAAAATAGACTGGGCACTGAAAGGGCAAAAGGATGTGATCTGCTTTAGCGACGATCCGCGCAACACCGCTTTTCTGGGCGATCCTAAGGCCCTGTTAGGTAAAGACGCCATTGTCATCGCCCAGGAAAACCAGGCGAGTGTTGACAAGGATGTGAAACCTTTCTTTGATTCGGTAAAACAACTGCCGGATATCGAAATCATCCGTCATGGCAGGGTTGAACTGCATTTGCAGGTGTATTACTGCACCAAATTTCATCAATCGGCACAGCAGCGTAATGATATGCCGTTGTATCGCCAGCTGAATGGTTTACCACCTTTCGGAAATTAAGATCGGCCTTTTGCCCACGGCAAGTATTCCGTATTTTTAAACCGCATGAAGGAAATTAAGGCAATCATAAAGGCCTATGACGAGGCGGATAAAACTTCCGTTGGTTTAGCACTCGCAACTGTTGTGCGTGTAGAAGGTTCGTCCTATCGCCGTACCGGCGCTCGTATGCTAATCATGGACAACGGGATATGGGTCGGAGGTATCAGCGGGGGCTGCCTGGAAGGAGATGCTTTAAAACGGGCGCAGCTTGCGATCAGGAAATCGACGCCAACACTGATCACTTATGATACTACTGATGATGACCCTTATCAGATAGGGGTAGGGCTTGGCTGTAATGGCGTGATCGATGTGTTATTAACCCCATTAAATGTTGATGATAAAAACAACCCTTTAGAAGTTTTAAAACGGTGTGTTCAAGCAGATCGTGAAACGCATATCCTGGTAACCATAACCAAATTATCGGGTGATTGGAATAGCGTGCGCGAAGGCGAGGTGATCCAATATACGGACGAGTATAGCCTGAATATATTAGGGGATGAGTTAGCTGTAAGACAACTAAATAAAGCAATTTCTGAGCAAATCTCCGTGGGTCATTCTGCCCCCGCTTATCTTGAGTTTGAAAATGGCCATTGGTTGAGCTGCTTCATCGAAATTTTACCACCCGAAATCAGCATGATATTGATGGGTCACCAGTATGATGTGTACCCCCTAAGCCGGCTGATAAAAGAAATGGGCTGGAGGTTAACTATTGTAGCAGAGCCGCAAAAGATCAACCCTCATATCATCACAATTGCTGATGAGGTAGTGCCGCCTGTGAATTTCTTCAATATTTTCACAGACAATTATACCGCTATCATTTTGATGGCGCATGATTACAAAACGGACAAAAATAATCTGCCTAAAGCATTGGCCACCGCTGCTCCTTATATCGGAATGCTTGGGCCTCGGGTAAGGTCTGAGAAGATATGGCGTGAGTTGACGAATGAAGGCAGGATCAATGCTACTGACAATATAGACAGGATACATGCACCTGTGGGATTGGATATTGGCGCTGTTACGCCCGAGGAAATTGCGCTTTCACTTATTGCCGAAGTTAAGGCGGCACTTTCCGGTAGGGATGGAACATTCCTGCGTCTGCGAACAACAGTAATTCACCACAGATGAGCGTCGGTTTAAGTAACACAGATGCTACAAGCAATTGTGCGGCAATTATTTTGGCTGCCGGGCAATCGAGCCGCTTAGGTAAGCCCAAACAGTTGTTGCAATATCAAAATAAAACGCTTCTTCAGCATGCGATCGATACGGCAAAGCAGTCTGCGGTTCAGTCGGTGGTTGTTGTATTAGGAAGTAGTGCGGATACTATCCTGAGTGCGACTAACACATCAGAAATTTACATTGTGAAAAATGATGACTGGCAAAGCGGTATGGCATCAACTATTAGATGCGGTATCGAGGCGTTGCAAACTCTGGACTCAACCACAGATGCGGCGATTTTGATGGTATGCGATCAACCTTTTGTGACTTCCGGTTTGTTGAACGATCTGATTCAAAAGCAGAACGAAACAGGAAAAGCAGTTATAGCAAGCCAGTATGGCGATACAGTCGGTACCCCGGCTCTTTTTCACAAACAATTCTTTTCTAAGCTAATGGATCTTGAGGGAGACGCTGGTGCAAAAAAAATCATTGCGCAGAATAGTGATTCGCTGGAAACGATCCCTTTTCCCGGCGGAAGTATCGATATTGATACAATAGACGATTATGAAGCGTTAAGGAAATAAGATAACTTTATCCTTAAACGCTAACCTATTCGCTATGAAAATTATAATCATTCTTGCTGTTGCTTGTTTGGTAACATCAGCCTGCAATCAGTCGGGCAATAACCAACAACTACAGGCTAAAATTGATAGTCTGCAGGCTAAAGTGAATGATGCCTATAAGCCCGGTTTAGGTGAGTTTATGATGGGCATACAGGAACATCATGCAAAGCTTTGGTTTGCGGGGATCAACAAAAATTGGAAACTGGCTGACTTTGAAGTTCACGAGATAGGCGAGACGCTGGACGATGTAAAAAAATACTGCACCGACCGGCCCGAAATAAAAAGCCTGGGAATAATTGACCCGGCAGTGAATACGATAAAAGCCGCAATCAGTAAGCAGGATATAGAAAAGTTCAAATCTGGCTTCACCGAACTAACCAACGACTGCAACACATGCCATAAAGATAACCAGCACGGGTTTAACATGATTATTATACCTACTTCTCCACCTGTTACTAATCAGGATTTTAAGCCAGCTAAATAAAAAGGCATAAAAAAACCTCTCAATAGCCGAGAGGTTTTATTTAAACGATGATCTGTATAGAATATCATGCATGGTGGTGATGATCCGGTTCATCCTTTTTGATGTAACTCTGTAAGTCGCCGTTTTCATCAATGGCCCATTCGCTTAATTCTATCGGGCCTGCATTTTTCTTTTTGGTATTCTTTGGTCCGCGCAGCGGGAGAATAATAACCAATAGTAGAGCACTTATTTCAAGTACCGTGTATAATGTTGTCATGTTAATTATTTAGATGACTATTTACAGCAATTTTATTGCCATTAGTACGATCCGGATTGTAAAATGTTTTATAAATGACTGATATTGTACTGTTTACACCGATTATGTCGTTTCGTTTAAACTTGTTTTTATTGTAAATAATATCGGTATAAAGGGGCAGTGTTATCAAATTTTAAACACTATACAGCTTTTAATGAAAGTAAAATAAAAAATAGGCTTCCAGTAAAATAACAAAGATAATTGCCGGGTACAACTGCCAATCTGAAATATTGTCAAAATCAAATTTGTTGAAATTTTACCCGCCTTTGAGCGCCCTGATCATTTTGATAATATTTTATCAAAATAGAACAGGTGGGAAAAAAGAGAGCAGATAACAAGGTGTATCCACTCTCAGTATTAAGCGATAGGAAACGTTTAATAATAATAGGCGTTAGTTACAATGTCAGCCGTTAACTTATCGCCTGCAATAGAGGTATTAGCAAGGCCATGGAGCCAGATAGTATATACCAAACCGCTGTTAAGCGTTACGCCTGAGAGCGTTGCCAAAACTGTGCTGGTTCCGTGCTGGCGTATCTCGAAATTATAGGTTTGACCGCCCGTTTTTGGGATAAATGATGAAAAGCCTTTAAAAGCTTTGTTGGTTACAAAAGCCGCGCTATCCTTAACAGCAAGGTCAACAGCAGGAGCATCAGGACTAACATTTATGAAACGTAAAGTAGCTTTTCCGGCTGCCGGACGGCTAATGGAGTCGGTAACAAGGAATATTCCGGGATTGGCAGCGGGATTCACCATGAATAAGGAATAAGCAATGTTTGGTTTTAACCTGATGGTATCGGAATAGATCACACTCATGCTGCCACTATTATAAAGATTGACCGTACGCAAACCCGGATATGCCTGGAAATAATCTATGCCATCGCCGTAATGCAGGGGAACCTGGTTGACTTTGTTGTTGTTAAAGTACAGGTCTAATGGTTGTTCATCAGGCGAAGCCTGGAAAAATGTGACATAAGCCGCGGGTGGCGGAGTGTAATCATTGCGGCTTTTTAAACAAGAGGTAAAAACCAGGGATATAAAACAACCTATGCCCAACAATGCGGTCCATCTATTTAATGGGTTGCCGTAAACTTTCATAATAATTTGTTTAGTAAATATAACTTTATCTGACATTACGTGTTGAATGTAAAGAATGCTACAATTCGCGATAAAATTTCCGGATAAGAAGCATATTTCTGGTAAATTTAACTTTATATTGCATCAAGCCAAACCGTTATTCGTTATGAAACAGGAATTCCACTATGCCACTATTACAGAGGCTATTGAACAACTGCATAAACAAGGTTACACACTGGATTTTAACCTGCTGAGAGATAAATTGATTGCTGACGGGCAAGAATATGTCGCCACAGAATTTGAAATAGCTGATCTGTACCGCTATGAAGGACAGACAGATCCGGCAGACGAAGCCACGGTTTACGCATTGACTTCAGCATCGGGCTTAAAAGGTATATTAGTTTCGGGATACGGCGTTTCATCTGACTCCGAATCTGAAGAGACGATAAAACAACTGCATTATAAATACCATCGGGTAAATTCATAATCCGAGATTTTTTAAAATCTTTTTTATTCCCGTTCGTCTTTCTACTAAAAGGACAGTAATCACGTTGTTTGATTTTTTAATTTCGTGACAGCTGTAATAAAGCTTTATTATTTTTACCCGATCGAAAAGGTTAAATAAAACCTATATGCCTAAAAAAGATTCGCAACGCAATAAAAAACCTGGCATCTTCAGCTTATTAACGCCATACAGAGGGTTGTTGATATTGTTGATACTGTTCGCCCTTATTAGCAATAGCATTAGTTTATGGTTGCCGAAAATAATTTCTCACGGGATTGATGATTATATAAAAGCCTACATCCTGCATTTTGGTCAGTCATTTCATTTTGATTTAAATCCGGTTATTGTCAAATTCTCGGTTGCTATATTGCTGATCTTCGTGTTTGCCTATTTGCAAAGTATTATTCAAACCTATACTTCAGAGAAAGTGGCCCGCGATCTTCGTTCCCGGCTTTCCGAAAAGATATCCAAACAGAGCAATGCATTTATCGATCAGGTATCACCCTCCAAGCTGTTAACTAATCTTACAGGTGATGTCGATTCGATCAAGATGTTTGTATCGCAGGCGCTGGTTTCAATCATATCATCGGTTTTTATCATAGTCGGCGCAATCATCATGCTTCTGACTATTAACTGGAAGCTGGCATTATGTGTAATTGCCATTATACCCATCATCGGTATCACGTTCGCGGTTGTGCTGAAAAAGGTAAGGGTGTTATTTAAAGAAAGCCGGGCGGTGATCGACTGGCTCAATAAGGTGATTACGGAGAGTATATTAGGTTCTGCATTAATCAGGGTGATTAACTCACAACAACTGGAGTTTGATAAGTTTTTAAAGGCCAACACCAAGGCCAGGGATTATGGCCTTTCGATTTTGAGATTATTTGCCGGATTGATCCCTGTCATCACCTTTACTGCCAACATCGCGACTTTATCCATATTAGTTTTGGGCGGACATTTTGTGATAAACAAAACCATGTCGCTGGGCGACTTTGCAGCATTTAATAGTTACCTGGTGCAGTTGATCTTCCCGATATTCGTGATCGGCTTTATGAGCAATATTATTGCCCAGGCTACCGCTTCCTTTGAACGAATCAACGGTGTGTTAAATGCACCTGAACCATCCCAAACCGGAGCTGTCACTGAACCATTACGTGGCGACATAGAACTCAAGGATGTAAACGTTATTTACGGTCAGAAACCGGCTTTAAAAGATATATCC
>JAFAKI010000383.1 GCA_019235595.1 Mucilaginibacter sp.
CGCAAAAAAAATCCCCCTCGTCAACCGAGGGGGATTCAATAATTAAGCTCCTAAGGCTACCCGCTTGAATGCGGTAACGGTTAATCCTTTATCAACGCCGCTCAGGAACTGAGCAACGCTTTTCGAAGAGTCTTTTACGAACTCCTGGTTTAACAAAGTTGAGTCTTTGTAGAATTTATTCAGCTTACCGGCAGCGATCTTTTCAACCATTTCTTCCGGTTTGCCTTCAGCACGGATTTGCTCTTTAGCAATTTCAAGCTCACGCTGAACGGTAGTAGCGTCAACGCCGTCTTTATCGATAGCAACAGGGTTCATAGCAGCAATTTGCATAGCAACGTCTTTACCTGCCTCTTCAGCACCGGCAACGTTAGCGCTTAAACCAACCAATACACCTAAACGGAAGTTACCGTGGATGTAAGCAATCACTTTCTCGCCTTCAATAACTTCATATTTAGATACGCCGATCTTCTCGCCGATCTTACCTGTTTTTTCGATAATAGCTTCACCAATGGTGATACGACTGGCTTCAACATCGATCAGCAATTGATTCAATGCTGCCAGATCAACAGGTTTATTTTCAACAGCTTCGTTAGCAATCGCGTTAGCAAAAGCAACAAACTCAGCATTTTTTGCTACGAAGTCAGTTTCGCAGTTTAACTCGATGATCACGCCACGTTTGCCATCTTCAGAAGTACGTGCAATAACAACGCCTTCGTTCGACTCACGGTCCTGGCGGCTTGCAGCCACTTTAGCACCTTTTTTTCTTAAGTAGTCAATTGCAGCTTCAAAATCACCGTTAGTTTCGGTTAAAGCTTTTTTGCAATCCATCATACCTGCACCGGTTTGCTGGCGCAGTTTATTAACATCAGATGCGCTAATTTGTAATGTTGACATTTTGTTATGTTTTAAATGTTGTAGAAGTTATAAAAGGTTGCAGAGGTTATAAACTTTTACAACCTCTACAACCCTTACAACCAAAATATTACTCTTCTGTTTTTTCAGCAGCAGGTGCAGCAGGCGCTTCAGCTTCTGCTTCAGCAGCTACTCTTTTTCTTTTACCACCTTCTGCAGGAGCAGCAGCTTCAGCTTTAGGAGCGTCAGCTTTTGCTTTTGCAGCAGCTGCTTCTTTTTCAGCTTCTTCTTCTTTCTCGTGTTTACGCTCGTCCAAACCTTCCTGTATTGCTTTGATGATGATACCTGTGATCAATGAGATTGATTTGGTAGCGTCATCGTTAGCAGGGATAGGGAAGTCGATGTTTGAAGGATCAGAGTTGGTATCCACCATTGCAAAGGTTGGGATATTCAACTTTAAAGCTTCTGAAACTGCGATATGCTCTTTCTTAACGTCGATCAGGAACAGGGCAGCCGGTAAACGGTTCAGGTCGGCAATACCGCCTAATAAAGTTTCCAGTTTCACACGTTCACGCTGGATCATCAGTCTTTCTTTTTTAGAAAGGTTGCTATAAGTACCGTCTTTAGTCAATTTATCGATGTTTGACATCTTTTTGATCGACTTACGCACGGTAGCGAAGTTAGTTAACATACCACCTAACCAACGCTCGGTTACGAAAGGCATGTTTACTGATTTTGCGTAATCAGCTACGATATCTTTCGCTTGTTTCTTTGTAGCTACGAATAATACCTTACGGCCTGATTTTACAATTTGTTTTATAGCTGAAGCAGCTTCTTCAACTTTAGTTAAAGTTTTATTAAGATCGATAATGTGGATACCATTGCGCTCCATGAAAATGTACTGAGACATTTTCGGATCCCATTTGCGGGTAAGGTGACCAAAGTGTACACCTGCATCCAGTAAATCCTGATATGTTGTTCTTGCCATTTTGTTGTCCTCCTTGATGATTAACGTTTACTGAATTGGAATCTCTTGCGTGCTTTCTTGCGTCCTGGTTTTTTACGTTCAACCATGCGGTCGTCACGAGTCATTAAACCTTTAGCGCGCAATGCTGGTTTCTTTTCAGCATCAAGTTCAACAATAGCTTTAGCAATAGCTAAACGAACGGCTTCTGCCTGTCCTTTTACACCACCACCTGCTACATTTACCTGTACATCATACTTACCAGTTGAGCCAGATACTTCTGTAGACTGGGTAACGATGTATTGTAAAGGTAAGGTAGGGAAGTATTCTTTGTAATCTTTACCGTTAACGGTAATGTTGCCATTGCCCTCGCTCAAGTAGATGCGTGCAACAGCGGTTTTTCTTCTGCCTGAAGTGTTAGTTGTTGGCATTTCTTTTTTCCTTTAAATGGTTAATTAAATGGCTTTAGGGTTTTGTGCTGCATGAGGATGCTCGGCACCTGCGTATACATGCAGATTGCCAAATAAGGCGCGGCCCAAACGATTTTTAGGTAACATACCGCGTACGGCTTTTTCTACCACACGCTCAGGATGTTTTGCCATTAACTCCTTAGGAGAAATGAAACGCTGACCACCTGGGTAACCAGTGTAAGAAACATATTGCTTAGCGCCAAATTTGTTTCCGGTCAGTTTTACCTTGTCTGCATTAATAACTATTACATTATCGCCGCAGTCTACGTGTGGGGTGTACCCTGGCTTGTGTTTTCCTCTAATGATCATTGCGATCTTAGAAGACAAGCGCCCCAAAATCTCGCCCTGAGCGTCAACAACAACCCATTCTTTGTTAACGGTCTTCTTATTGGCTGAGACAGTTTTGTAACTTAACGTATTCACTTGCTTAAAATTAAATTTATTAAACGTTTATTATACCCCGCAAAATCGGGACTGCAAAGATACGGGTTTTCGTGTTATTTGCAAATAGAATTTGCGTTTAGTTGATTGAGTTAGATTGGGTTGATTGAGTGAGTGGTTTTTGTGTTGTAAAGTTGGAAGGTTTTAAGGTTGGAAAGTTACCTTCGTTTAGCATATTTCCTTTTGGGATGCCTGCTGGTATGGAATACTGATAAGATTAAAATCCGATCGTTACGCTTGTCGATTTTATAAACCATCACGAAAGGGAAATCATCTGTTTGAGCTTCATGGTATTTCCCTTTTAAGGGATAGTGTAAAGGATTGCTTAATATTAGGCTTATTTTATTACGAACTTCATTTTTAAAACGGTCGCCCAAACCTTCTTGTTGGTCTTCATAATACTCCCAGGCCTCAAGTATTTCTTGTTGAGCTTTGGGTAACTGCAGAAAAGTACTGATCATTTAGCAGCGCGTTTTTTCTTCATTTCTGCTATTGAAGCTTCCAACTCCTCCCATGTATGTCCCTTATCAATTCCTGCCTCATATCGTCTAACGCGCTCATCCAATTCCGCAACAAACTCCTTATCCTTCGACCAATCATAAGGTTCATTGACAATTTTATCTTCAAGTATTGTGTAGATAGCTTTGATCTGTTTATCATCAGCGGCACTGATATAATTGTGCAATTTTTCCCTTATCGCTGCTGTAGTCATAATTAAATCCTCAGAACAAATTTAACCATAAAATTCTAATCGTAACCGTTTGATTTCACAATCCCCCTCCATTTATTATTTTTACCGCAAACTAACGCCGCCATTCACTCAAATCAATAACCGATACTATGATAATTATTAAAGATCATGCTGAATTTGAATCTTATTTAGGCCAGGAACTGGGTATATCCGACTGGCATACCATCACCCAGCAGCAGATCAACCAGTTTGCAGATGCAACCCTCGATCATCAGTGGATACATACTGACGAGGAAAAAGCCAAAAATGAAGGCCCTTTTGGCGGTACTATTGCTCACGGATATTTAACGGTATCATTACTGCCCTACTTCTGGCACCAGATTGCTGATGTGCAAAATCTAAAAATGCAAATCAACTATAGTATCGAGAGTATCAAGTTTGCCCAGCCTGTACTGGTGAACAGCCGTGTACGCTTAAAGGCTAAACTGGCGAGCATTATCAACTTACGCGGCATCACCAAGGCTAATATCGGTGTTGAAATGGAAATAGAAGGCCAGAAAAAACCCGCTTATGTTGGCGAGGTTGTTTTTCTGTATCATTTTAATGCTTAAGGGCAGAATGTATAAATAATATCGAATCATGAATTTCGAATATCCAACACCGAAGTTTTTACCTTCATTATTCGATATTCAATATTCAATATTTTCTGATCTAATTACCAATAATAGCAGGCATTTATCCCCTTAAATCTTTACATTCCATCCACAAGCCCTTCTGTAGTTTTGTGTTTTTATTGATCTATGAGCACAAAACATATCCGCCTGAGCGTATTGGACCAATCGCCTGTACGTAAAGGTGTCACAGCCGAGCAGGCTGTACAGGAAACCGCTGAGCTTGCCCGCTATACCGACCAGTTGGGCTACACCCGTTTCTGGGTATCCGAACATCATAACACCGGTAGCCTCGCCGGTTCGACTCCCGAAGTGTTGCTGGCTTATCTGGGCAGTCAAACTAAAAACATTCGTATAGGCTCTGGTGGGGTAATGATGCCTAATCACAGCGCGTTGAAAGTTGCTGAGAACTTCCGGATGCTGGAGGCATTATTTCCCGGTCGTGTTGATTTGGGTATGGGGCGCGCTCCGGGTACTGATAGGCTTACGGCCGCCATGCTCAATCCATCCAACCAGTTCCGCGAGCAGGATTTTATTAATCAGTTGTATGATCTGAACAATTATTTCCACGACCGCGGTGACCCGGGTACACCATTGTCCAAAATCAGGGCTATACCGCAGATACAAACTGTTCCTGAAATGTGGCTGCTAAGTTCAAGCGGTGAAAGTGGCTTATTTGCGGCACACTTTGGCATGGGCTTGTCGTTCGCGCATTTCATCAACCCAATAGGTGGACCAGAGGCTGTTGCCCGCTACCGTGAGCGTTTCAAACCATCAGAAGACCGTGCTGAACCTGCTGCCAGTCTAGCCATTTTTGTTTTCTGCTCGGAGGATGAAGAAAAGATATTTCAGCACCGCGCATTAATGGAATACCGCTTTAATCAGCTTGAACAGGGTAAAGGGATTTTACCGGTAACTTATGAGGATATAAAAAATATGGACTATACCGTTCACGAGTTAGAACGAATGATACATCATCGCAAGCGCATCATCACCGGGAAACCTGCCGAAATAAAACAAAAGCTGACTAAACTAGCTGAGGAATATGAGGTAGATGAGATCATTGCTGTAACCATTGCCGAAGATTTTGGAGACAGGTTGAAATCATACCAATACCTGGCTGAACAATTTGGGTTACTACATAAATCATAGCTGCGTGTCGACTCACCGATATCACTGCGCTGTTCGACCCACTCTATGGCAAGCCATAAAGAGGATAAAAAAATAAAAATTCCCTCTTTACCGCTTGCTGTAGAGAGGGTGGTTGAGCGAAGCAATGACCGGGTGAGTCTGATAGGCGACATATTTAATTTAGGCAAATAATTTATTTAGAAATTAAAATATCAAACCATAATGATAAATAAGATGTTCTTCAATAGAATATTTATTAAATCAATCATTATGGAAACCATAGAAAAATCAGTTGAAGTTTTAAATGATCTTATAGAGATCAATAATGATCGTGCAGAGGGTTTTGGGAAAGCGGCCCAGGACCTTGATCCCACAGATATGGACTTACAGGGTATTTTCCTGAATTGCTCACTGGAAAGTAAGCGGTTTGCCCAGGAGCTGCGTGATGAGATCAATCAGTTGGGCGGACATGCGGATAGTAATGACACCAGTAGTTCGGGCGCTCTCCATCGTGCATGGATCGATATAAAAGCAACATTCACAGGACACGACCGTAAAGGTATCCTGGCAGAATGCGAGCGCGGCGAAGATGCCATTAAAAAAGCTTATCGCGACGCATTATCCACTGACAACGACTTATCTGCCGAAGTAATACCACTTCTGCTTCGTCAGCAAACCAGCATTGAAATGTCACACGATCGTATCAAATCCCTGCGCGACAGCGCGAGTTGAATGGATGTGCAGATATGCAGATGTGCAAATGTGCGGATGAGAAGGATATGCAGATGAGAGGATATGCAGATGAGTTAATTTGCATATCTGCACATTTGCACATCTGCATATTAAATTCGCACATTTGCACATCTTCAAATTTGCACATTAAAAAATGACCGTTTCTAAACTGGCCCAGAATTTAAGGGGCTCCGAAATTATCAAGATCGCAGGCGAGATCAACGAGTTAAAAAGACAGGGACAAGATATTGCCAACCTCACTATTGGCGATTTTGACTCCAACATTTATCCTATACCCGCGCCATTAAAAGCAAGCATCATTGAGGCTTACAATGCCAATCAAACCAACTATCCTGCTGCGGATGGTATGCTGACCTTGCGCGAAAGTGTTTCGGAATTTCTGAAGAAACGGTACGATTTAGATTATAATGCCAACCAGATACTGATCTCGGGCGGATCACGACCGTTGATCTACTCTATTTACCTGGCAGTGGTAAACCCCGGCGAGAAGGTGGTTTTCCCTACCCCATCGTGGAACAATAACCATTATTGCGATTTGCTGAATGCGCAATCGGTAATGATCGAGACCAGGCCCGAAAACAATTTTATGCCTACGGCAGATGAACTTCGGCCGCACCTGAAAGGCGCTGCTTTGCTGGCATTGTGTTCACCGCTGAACCCGACTGGTACCATGTTCAGCAAAAAGGATCTGGAAGAAATCTGTGATCTGGTGATTGCTGAAAATAAAAGTCGCGTCGGTGGTGAAAAACCGTTGTATTTGCTTTATGATCAGATCTACTCACAACTCACTTTTGGTAAACACGAGCACTTTAACCCGGTTAG
>JAFAKI010000421.1 GCA_019235595.1 Mucilaginibacter sp.
AGCTCCAACTGAACGTTACTCAGGGGATAATTTAATGTGCTCATAGCAAATTCCTTTAACGAATTTACGTAAAAAGACTATAGTCGCCAAATGTGGCAATATTATGCTAGTTAACCTCCGATAAGGCCTCTTCGATAGAGATCGCACTATGCGACTGGTCGAGGATACACTCGCCGTCTTTTATGAGCAATAATTGCGGTGATTCATGGTGCACATGGAAATCATGTGCTACCTGATTGGATATATCGCGGTGTTTAATTAGGTCGAGGAAATAAACGGGCATATTTTCGGGCAATTCAGAGGCGTCCATTTCTATACGCCGTTTTGCCATTAAACTGATAGAACAGCGCGTGCTGTGCTTATAAATAATACAATAACCCTGTTGCTGCTTAATCCCGCTCAGCTGGTCTGCCGATTCCAACGATATCCAATTCATAAAAAGTTTAAAATATACTAACCGACAAAAGTACAGTTCGTAACCCAATTAATAATTAACCAGGGAGAAAAATGACTTTTTTATGTTATCGGCTATGTTTAGGATATGAAGCGTAAGCCGGACATAATTTGTTTGAGCATGATGCGATGCTACCTGCAAGTACTACGATGATGATGAAGTAAACTAATTTTTTCATGGTCTTATATGTTACTGTTAAACGAATATTACAAATTTAAAGTTTCAGCCAAATTAGCCATTTTTATTGCAGTTACGGCAGCTTCGTCGCCTTTGTTTCCGTGCTTGCCTCCTGCTCTGTCGATGGCCTGTTGCTGGTTGTCTGTGGTTAATACACCAAAAATAACCGGCTTTGAATATTTTATAGCTACGTTACTTATCCCGTTAGCTACGGCATCGCAAATAAAATCGAAATGCCTTGTTTCTCCTTGTATTACACATCCCAGGCATATCACCGCATCTACGTGCAAATTCTTCAACAAGATATCCGCACCTGACGTCAGTTCAAAACTACCCGGAACTGAGTAACTGAAGATATTATCCGGTAATGCGCCATTGTTGATCAGGCTTTGATAGGCCCCCTCGTATAACGCATTCGTTATCTCCGTATTCCATTCGGCAACAACTATACCAAAGCGATAATTGATAGCGGAAGGTATTTCTGTAGAAGAAAAATCAGACAAATTTTTTAGCTGAGTGGCCATTTTATTAACGTTTAAGCAGATTTTTGACTATAAATAGAAAATCCTAAAGGTTTATATCTTATAAGTATATAGTCCTTTAGGATTGAGTTAAATTGTAGAATATTATTCCCAAATTACATCTTGGCTTCCACACGTGCAATATACGCATCCATGCTTTGAGCCTCGTTGCTTTCAGGGTAATCCGATTTTATTTTCTTGTAGGTTTCGTCGGCAGATTTGTAATCTTTCTGCTCTTCGTATACCAATCCTAATTTCTTTAAATAGAAAGGAGACAGGAATTTGTTACTTGCTTTATCAGCAGCTTTCTTAAAGAATGTCGACGCTTTGTCGTAATCCTTCAGTTCAACATAAGCGTCGCCTGTTCCACCCAAAGCCTCTGCTGCAACCATGATGTCGCTGCCCCGATAGTTGGTCAGGTCATCAATAGCTTTTTTATAATCGCCTTTATTCAGGTAAGCAATCCCTGCATAAAAATAAGCCAGGTTAGCAGCCTTTGTATTGCTGTAATCATTAATGATCTTCTCAAACCCCGGATAGCCTGCATCGCCTTTTAAAGCTTTATCCCAATCTTTTTTTGCCCAGGCATCCTGTGCTACATACATCTGACTAGCGGCCTTTTCCTCGCGTGGTGCAAGGTACATTTTCTGGTATGCAAAATAAATGATCACCATTGCAACAATGGCTCCTGCAATAAAAATTAAGCTCTTTTGGTTCTCGCGCACAAATTTACCGGTCTGTCCAAAATCGTTACCTTTCGCAATGGCCGGTGTATTATTCGCCTGGGTTTTTGACATTTCTATTCTAAAATTAAGTTTGCAAAAATACAGTTTTCAAGTTTGTAAGCAATAGGTTGGAGCAAATTAATTAGTAGTTGATTAAGTTGATTGAGAGAGTGGTTGATTAAGTTGAAAAACAACGTCAATTATTCGTTGTAGTTGCATTTAACCCAATTAACTTATTCAACTTAATCCAACTCAATCAACCGCTCAACCAAAATCACTATCTTTGACTACCCTTATGTATCTGCAGCAATTATCCGTTATCAATTTTAAGAATTACAGCGAGGCTGAGCTGAATTTCAGCGAAGGTGTAAATGCTTTTACGGGGAATAACGGCGCAGGCAAAACCAATTTACTGGATGCAATACATTATCTATCGCTTTGCAAGAGTTATTTTAATCCGGTAGACAGTCAGCAGATAAAAACCGGGACGGACATGTTTGTGATCAATGGTGTGTTTAACAAAGACGGCCATAAAGAGACCATTGCCTGCGGATTAAAGCGTAACCAGAAAAAACAATTCAAACGGAACAAAAAGGATTATCAGCGCCTGGCAGATCATATTGGGTTATTCCCGTTGGTGATGGTCTCGCCCTATGATATCAGCATTATTATAGAAGGCAGCGAAGAGCGGCGAAAATTTATAGATAACGTCATCTCGCAAACAGATAATAAATACCTGGATGAACTGATTACTTATAATAAGGTATTGATCAACCGGAATGCCTTGTTAAAACGAATTTCTGAGACCGGCAGATATGATCCTGAACTATTAAATGTGTTTGATGAACAACTGATCGCTTCGGGCAAGCTGATATTTGAAAAGCGTAAAGCTTTTATGGAGGCCATAACGCCTGTTTTCAATAAGCACTATCAATTTCTCACAGAAGATGCGGAGCAAGTTGAACTGGTATACGAATCGCAATTATTACAGGGTGATTTTGCCGATCTGCTGAAAAAAAGCACCGAAAAGGATCGTATATTAGAGCGAACCTCTACGGGTATCCATAAAGACGAATTGCAATTTGCTATTCACGGCATGCCGATGAAAAAATTTGGTTCGCAGGGACAGCAGAAATCGTTTTTAATAGCGTTGAAGCTTGCCCAGTATACTTACCTGTATCAGCAAAAAGGATTTAAACCTTTGCTGTTACTGGATGATATATTTGACAAACTGGATGATAACCGGGTAACCAAGCTGATGCAGATGGTATCAAACCACGACTTCGGTCAGGTATTTATTACCGATACCAGCGCTGCCAAAGTGGAAGGCATCTTCGATAAAATAAATGTTGGTTTAAAAATATTTAAAGTAGCAGGAGGCGAAATTGATGGGCAGAACTAACGACAAAAGCCTGAAAGAAGCCATTGAGCAAATGCTGCAGGTATACAAGATCAAGCGAAAGTATGACGAAACCGGCATCAAAGCCTCGTGGCCGCAGTTGGTGGGTAAATCAGTAGCTAA
>JAFAKI010000084.1 GCA_019235595.1 Mucilaginibacter sp.
AAGCTGGGCATCCCGTATCCCGAGCATACAGCAAACACTGCACTTATCCGACGCAGGACTAGGCGGCGTATTGCTCGCCATCCCAACCGGTCTGATGTGCTCGTTACCGTTTACCGGGTGGATCATCACCAAAATCGGCAGCCGTAAGTTGCTTATTATAGCCATCAGTTTGTACGCCTGCTTTCTGGTTGGCTTAGGTGCAGCACAAACCCCGATAGAACTTATCGCATGCCTGTGGTGCTTTGGTTTTGCAGGCAACTCAGCCAATATCGCAGTGAATACACAAGCCGTTGCCGCCGAGAAACTCTACGAAAAGCCCATCATGGCTTCGTTTCATGGCATCTGGAGTTTGGCAGGATTTACCGGGGCAGGTATCGGTATCTTCATGATAGGCCGACAAATTGTTCCCTTCTACCATTTCATTGTTATTTTGTGTTTAATCATTATCGGTGTCATTTTTACTTCACGACAACTGAATAACGATAGCGGGGCTGCCGCTAAAGAAGAAGTGATACTTTCCATTCGTGACCGCCTACGTGCTATGGTCCCCTTGCTTAAACTGGGTATTATTGCTTTTTGTTCGATGATCTGCGAGGGAACGATGTTCGACTGGAGCGGGGTTTATTTCAAGAAAGTGATCCACGCCGAAAATGGTTGGATTGGTGCAGGATATTTTTCTTTCATGTGTTTTATGGCGATGGGAAGGTTTGTAGCCGATTGGTTTGCCGGCAAATTTGGATTGAAACGAACTTTACAAATTAGCGGTACACTAACAGCTATTGGCTTACTGGTGTCAGTAATTTTCCCTTACCTGTGGCCTTCCATTTTTGCTTTCATGCTAGTAGGTATTGGGGTATCCTCGGTTGTACCGATGATTTATAGTTCGGCAGGTAAAGCAACTTCGTTATCGCCTGGCGTAGCGCTAACCGCCGTATCAACCATCGGCTTTTCGGGTTTCATGATCGGTCCGCCGCTCATCGGTTTTATAGCGGGTATAGCAACTTTGAGGGCATCATTCCTACTGATTGCTTGTATGGGCTTGAGTGTGGCTATCCTATCAAGCAAAGCAAAATTATAATTTACCTACCATCCATCAATTTGCCATAAACGGCCAATGGCGTCAAACGGCTTTGAAACATGATTTCGGGACTTTTATAAAGCTGCTTAAAATCATCAACACTTAACTGACCGGGGTATGGGGCATAAAAATGATGCGTGTTAGCATTGCGCCACAACAGCACGTAGGATGTTTTGTATTTTGAAATAACTGGCAATAGCGTCTTTGTCCACCAGTCGGCTGCGGGAATACCTTCATAACCTGTTTCTGCCAGGCATGCCAGTTTATGATGTTTGGCAGCGATAACATCCAATAAGCCTAATCGTAAATTGAGGTTCCACTGATAATCACGGATGCTCTGGTAGCAGTAATTATCAAAGCCGATAAAGTCCACATAACCATCACCGGGGTAGCGATCCATAAATTCCGCTTCTGAGTTAAAATCGGCCACAGAAAATACGATGAGTAAGTTGTGCATTTTTTTGGTGTTTCGCAGATAATCAATTGTAAACCGCCAAAGTGTTTTAAAATCTTCAGATGAAGATGTGTTTTTACACCACCAGAACCAATTGCCCGTCAACTCATGAAATGGCCGATATAGAATTGGGATAGGTTCGCCATCAGGTCCTTTTAAGCTTTTGAGATATTTTGCAGCCTTGTCCATGTTATTGATATAATCCTGGTGATGGCTACCTCCGGGTATTAACTCTTTTACGGTCTGCATAGTAGTGTCCCATGCCGTTTTGCTGTTAGCTGGGTTATCCATGTGCCAGCAAAAAGTATTGATTCCGCCGCGTGCATAAACCTGCTGCACTAATTTTCTTTGCAGTTTGAAGGGTATTCCGTTTATATCATGAATACTATCATGCTCTATTTTTGCGAGGTCCCAGCCGTACACTGCAGGGTAATCACCTACAACACTTTTTATGTCTGATCTGTTGGCATCAAATTTCCAGCCAACACCATATGCCGGGTCATCATGGTGGCCCAGCATAATGCCTGCGCCCACCAAACGTTGCATACTGCTGAAAAGCCACCGGGTTTCTTTGGTGGCTTGTTTATCGCAAGGGGCAAAACTCTGAGCATTTGCGAATGATATGAACGTTAATACAACTAAAACCGAATAGAAAAAGTGTCGCATATTCTAAAAATCAATGTCATTTTGAATGAACCGGGAAGGGAATGTGCGCCGTGTGAGGAGAAATCTTCTACGACATGCATATTCGCTATGCAAGGCGTAGAAGATTTCTCTTCGCGCTCCATTTCTCATTTCCCCCGCTTGCTCATTCGAAATGACAAGAGGTAAAATTACTTACTCAATTTCAACATCACCACATCATGTGATGGTATGGTTTGTCTGAATGCTTTTTGCGTTGTACCTACATCTTTATGGGCCCAAAGGTCGCGCAGCTTGTAACTGGTTTTGCTGAAGTCGACATCTGTATTAGATGTTTTGTCTTGTATTATATGCGCTGCCCAATCAAAGTTGACCGTCTGTGAACGATCAGACCGATTGATGAACAAAACAGCCAAATCGCCTTTGGCCAGTGGTTTTACCAGTATTTCGATACCATCAAACTCATAGTATTTGAAGCACTCTACTCCAAGTGGATCCTGATTTATGGCGATGACTTCCTTATTGGTTAATATGGTTTTGGTATCTTCCGACATACTATGCAAATTATTCCCTGCCATTAGCGGCGCAGCCAACATGCACCATATTGAAAAATGTGAGCGGTCTTCTGCAACGGTCATACCATTACCTACCTCCAGCATATCCGGATCATTCCAATGGCCAATACCTGCATATTGCCTGATGCTGTCCTGCTTGTCCAGGATACTTAGTACATTTTGTGGCGTCCAGCCATCTTTGGTTAGGCTGGTAGCAAAATAAGGACCGATGTCGCCGGTTGTCCTCCATAGCTGGCCGGCTTTTGCCCCCCATACCCAGGGACGGTTACTTCCCCATTCGCACAGGCTAAAAACTATCGGACGACCAGTTGCTTTCAGTGCCTTGCTCATCAGCATATATGATTCGCGGGCGTTTTGTCCCTCGGCATTGCACCAATCGAACTTCAAATAATCAACACCCCATGATGCATACAGGCGTGCGTCCTCGTATTCGTGGCCCCGGGTTCCTGGATAACCGGCGCAGGTTTTTGTACCGGCACAATTGTATATCCCGAATTTCATCCCTTTGGAATGCACATAGTCGGCAAACGCTTTCATCCCGTTAGGAAACTTCTTTGGATCGGCCACTAACTGACCGTTCGCATCACGTTCCATGCCCATCCAGCCGTCATCCAATACAAAATAGGTATAACCGGCATCGCGCATGCCGGATGATACATAAGCATCCACCATACTTTTAAGCAAGGGCTCATCAATTTTAGTTTGAAAAATATTCCACGTGTTCCAGCCCATCGGCGGCGTAGGGGCCAGATCTTCTGATTTTTGCGCAAAAGTCTGCGCGCTCATCAATAGCAAAACGAGTGATGTAAATAGTTTTTTCATTTGTAAACGGGTTTATAATTGTTTTATCAAATATAATGGATTGAGTTAATCAGAGATTGGTTAATTAGAGATTAGTTAATCAGCGACTAGTTAACCTGTGATCCGTTGGTTAGTGATTATAAAGTCTCTAAAACCATGCAAAACCTGATTAACTGATTAACTGGTCCACTGATTAACTTATTATCCACAAAATCAGGTCTAAACAGTAGTTTTAAGTATAACCGGCGTTTATAATGTTTGCAAAAAATCATTTTTCGATGCCCTTTAATAAGTTTTTGCAAGCTCGGCATCGTTCATTTGTTCATAAATAATACCTTTGCCCCGTTAATGAGCACCATCGACAAATTACCTGCTACGGCTGCGAAGAAAGGTCCGTCGTTTAAGACGCGGCTGTCAAATGCTTTTGTGACGCTTTATAATATCAATAATTTTATACTGCGGTTTTTCAGGCAGGCATTTGTTCCGCCATTTGAGTTCAAGGAGATTATGCGTCAATGTTATGAAACCGGCGTTCGCTCATTCACATTGATCACATTTACCGGTTTTATTACTGGGTTAATTTTTACCAAGCAATCGCGCCCTTCGTTGCTTTCGTTCGGGGCACAATCGTGGCTGCCTTCATTGGTATCTATTGCCATCATGCGTGCGCTGGCGCCACTGATAACTGCGCTGATCGCTGCAGGTAAGGTTGGATCAAGCATCGGTGCTGAGCTCGGTTCAATGCGGGTTACGGAACAGATTGATGCCATGGAAGTATCGGGTACCAAGCCCTTTAAATATTTGGTGTGTACCAGGGTGCTCGCTACCACGATTACTATTCCCATCCTGGCCACATATACGGGCTTTATAGCATTGCTTGGCGGTTACTTAAACGTTGCAGTAAATGAAGGTACCAGCTATACCACTTTCTGGGAACAGGTTTTCGAACCGCTTACCTTTGTTGATTTTGTTGCATCTTTAGCCAAAGCCATTGTTTTCGGCTTTACAATAGGAATGGTAGGTTGTTACCAGGGTTATTATTCTACCAAGGGAACCGAAGGTGTGGGCAAAGCAGCCAATGGCGCTGTGGTAACGGCTATGTTTTTAGTGTTTGTTGAAGAAATATTGATCGTACAAATAGCAGGCTGGTTCCGATAAGTTTTATCCATGGAAAAAGGAAAAGCAAATATTGACTACAAAGATGCGGTGATCACCATCAGGGGATTGGAAAAATCTTTTGGTGATTTTGAGGTATTGCGTGGTATTGACCTTGACCTTTACCAGGGCGAAAACCTGGTGGTGCTTGGACGATCAGGAACGGGAAAATCAGTATTGATCAAAATCATATCCGGCTTGTTGAGAGC
>JAFAKI010000138.1 GCA_019235595.1 Mucilaginibacter sp.
GCTTTCACAAATAAAATGTCTATTCGGACTTACTCGTTTATAGCTTTTACTCCAGGTAATTCTTTCCCTTCCATGTACTCCAACAATGCGCCACCGCCTGTTGATACATAGCTTACTTCGTCAGTCAGGTTAAACTTGGCAACTGCAGCAGCCGAATCACCACCACCGATCAGTGAGAAAGCGCCGTTTTCAGTCGCTTTAACTACTGCTTCCGCAATGGCTTTGGTACCTTGCTCGAATTTTTCCATTTCGAAAACGCCCATCGGACCGTTCCACAAAATAGTTTTTGAGCCCTCCACCACTTTGCTGAATGCTTTTATAGAAGCCGGACCGATATCCAAACCCATCCAACCGTCTTTTATATTATCGTTATTGGCAGTATCAGTATTGGCATCATTTGAGAAATTATCTGCAATGATCGAGTCAGTCGGCAATAACAGGTTCACGCCTTTTACTTTTGCTTTCTCAATAAGGCTGTTTGCGAGATCTAATTTATCTTCTTCAACCAGCGATTTACCAATATGACCGCCTTGTGCCTTAGCAAAAGTATAAGCCATACCGCCGCCAATAATCAGGTTATCTACCTTGTCCATCAGGCGTTCTATCAGTTCGATCTTGTCTGATACCTTAGCACCACCCATAATTGCGGTGAAAGGCTTTTCAGCGCCGTTTAATACTTTTTCGGCATTGGCCAATTCGGCTGCCATCAGGTAGCCAAAGCATTTTGCTTCAGGAAAGAATTGTGCTATAATTGAAGTAGATGCATGCGCACGGTGCGCTGTGCCAAACGCATCGTTGACATAAACATCGCCTAACGCAGCCAGTTTCTTAGCGAACTCAACATCACCCTTTTCTTCCTCTTTGTAAAAACGAAGGTTTTCCAGTAGCAACACCTGTCCTTTTGATAAGGCTTTTGCTTTTTCAACCGCCTGCTGACCAATGCAGTCATCAGCAAACTCCACCTGCTGGCCCAGCAGATCAGACAAATGCGGAACCAGATGTTTCAGCGAATATTTTTCAGTCGGCCCTTCTTTCGGTCTGCCCAGGTGCGACATCAGGATCACCTCGCCTCCGTCCTTCAAAATCTTTTTGATAGTTGGCAGGGCGGCCGTCATCCGGTTGTCGTCTGTAATATTATAGTCCTTATCCAATGGGACGTTAAAATCAACTCTGATCAGGGCCTTTTTCCCCAAAAAGTTTATTTGATCTACTGTTTTCATGTCGTTTTAGAGGCGTTGTTTTACGGAGCGCCAAATTCAGCATTTAATTCTAAATTCTGAACGCAAAAATGAAAAAGGTGTTTGCCTATTACTGAATTTTTAGATAGAGTACATAGTGCGGCCCAATTACAGGCACGTCAAACTCATCAGACATGATCTCGAAGCCAAGGTTTATATAAAAAGGGACGGCTTTTTTGCGGGCATTGCACCAAACATAATTCACTTTTTGCCCGCGCATGTATACAACAGCAAAGTTAAGCAGCTGATTCCCGATGCCTTTACCACGATGGCTCTCTAGTGTCGCCATCCCGCGCAGCTGATACGCTTTACCCTGAAATTCTTTATAATTCTGCGGATGGAATGACGCGATACAAACCAGCTGATCGTTATCAAAATAACCTAAGTGAAAAGTACCTTCAGCATTATCATTCGGAAAACGGCATTCATCTAGTGTCAACCGGCCTTCGCGCAATACCTCGTTGCGGATGGCCAGCACATCATCAGCCCGAATAAACCTGATCATGCTTGGCTACACTTATTTTGGCTACCAGGTCGGCCAGGCGGCTGGAGTACCCCATTTCGTTATCGTACCAGCCAACCACCTTTACTAATCCACCTACAATCGAGGTTAGCTTGGCATCAAAAATGCAGCTATGCGGATTATCTAATATATCTGTAGAAACGATCGGGTCCTCAGTATATTCCAGCACATTTTTCATTGGTCCTTCGGCTGCCGCTTTAAATGCCTGGTTAATCTCTTCAACCGTGGTTTGTTTTTTCAGGCTGCAGGTAAAATCAGTCAACGAGCCATTCAGCACAGGCACACGGATTCCTGCACCGCCCAATTGCCCTTCCAGGTGCGGGAAAATATTGGTTATTGCCTTTGCCGCACCTGTAGTAGTAGGTATTATGGAGGCCGATGCAGCTCTTGCGCGGCGCAGATCCTTGTGAGGAGCATCGTGCAGGTTTTGATCGCCTGTCATGGAATGTACAGTGGTGATATAGCCGTCCACAATTCCCCAGTTATCTTCCAAAATCTTCACCATCGTGGCGACGTTGTTGGTGGTACACGATGCATTGGAGATAATAGGGGCTGACAAATCAAAATCAGTATCATTCACGCCGATCACCACGGTTGGAATGGTTTTATCCGTAGAGGGAGCGGAAATGATCACTTGTTTTGCCCCCGCCAGCAAATGCTGACTTGCGCCGTGTTTAGAAGTAAATTTACCGGTAGATTCTATTACCAGGTCGATATTCAATTCCTTCCACGGAAGATTTGCCGGGTCTTTTTCGGCCAGGACTTTTATTTGTTTGCGATCGATGTATAGGTTACCCGAGTCGCATTTGACTGTTCCTTTAAATGTGCGATGAACGGAATCGTACTTGAACAGATGTGCCAGTGTTTCGGTATCAGTAAGGTCGTTTATGGCAACCACTTCGATACCGGGATTAGCAAGCACATTACGCAGGAATATTCTTCCAATACGTCCAAATCCGTTAATAGCTATTCTCATGACCATTGATATTTATGGCAAAAATACACAAATATCAAACGCCCCATTGACAGCTAATGTCATATTATGATAAGATATTGGATCAGAGCGTTATGCCATCACTCTTTTGCCTTTTTCAGTGGCGCTGATTTCCTTTGCTTCCCTTATCTTCTTTTGGTATAGATTAAGAATTTCCTTCAACCGCTCTTTAGTTTTACCTGCAACTGCAATATTGAGTGCATATTTATGCTCCGGCAAATACGATTCGATATTGGTATTGGCCATCTTGTAATCCACGTCAAACATACGGCTATAGTAGTCGATGCCGCACTGCATAATGGTGCGTGCAAGACGGTCGGCCATGGCGGTATATTCCGGACTGCTCTCACCCAAAAAGTTTCGCAAATAAAGAATATCCTCGCGGGTATTTTTAACCAGCCTTTTGCCCGCCTCTGCCGCATTTGCGGCAGTTGCCCTTTTGGATGCTTTTGTAGTCTCAATTTCCCGTTCAATTTTATGAATGCGGTTTGAAAAAAAGATACTACCAAATATTTGCCTGGTTTCTGTTGGGAAACCTGAAAACAGGGCTATCAGATCGCTGGTGGATATGCCATCAGGCTTGTCAACATATTTTTTTACTGAATCGACAACTTCGGTGAGGTAAAACTGAATCGTTTTTTCAGGATGATAAAAATACTGCTCGCCCTCAATTGACCTGGCATAATTTTCTTTTTGTTTCGAAGTATAAAACAGGCCTGCCAGTTCGATCCCCTTTTTAAACTCATCAGCATGAAACCTGCCGTTCTTTGTAGCCAGACCAAGATAAAGCATCGACAAGTTCTTTACACAGCTGTAGTTCTCTTTGGTAACCTCAAACTTAACATCCTCCTCTAGAAAATTGCAGAACTTAAATTTCCTGAATGATACCCGTTGATTACCCCAAACTTTAAAACCGAAATCATTTCCGAAAAACGGTTCACTCTTAACCGAACCAACGTAGTTATTATTGATATATAAACCTAGTTGGTCATCAAATTTCTTTAATAATAAATGGTTGGATGAACGTTTATTAATGGCGAATGCTTTTTTCCAGGCAATGATCTCCTTGTAATCCCCTTTCGTTTGCTTTACCAGGCTAAAATGCCCGTTGCCGGTAATTACAAAACAATAGTAGCTGCTTTGCTCTCTGCCGAAAACGATGCCATAGCTGTATTTATCTATCCCTTCAATCCAATTCGTATCAACTTCAATCGTCCAGTTGCCATCATAATTTAAATCGGCTGGCACGCATGGTATAGATGAGCCTGTTTTCTTTTCTCTTGATATAGTATACTCATCACCATTTTTAGCCAGCTTGCCAGACTCATCCTGATCCTCCGGCCAATCAGGCGACCGGCTAATCAGGTCGTCAATAAACACAGTCTGAACCAGTTTCTTTTTATCTTTTGAAAAAACAGCCTTTTCCCAAATGTCCGCTGCCTTCCCGGCATCACCCTCCCTGATATACTCCAGGGCAAGTTCATCGGCTAAGTTGTTATTCCAAAACCAAAATGGAGAATAAGGAGGTTGGGCGAGCGCATGATCTTCAAACTGCATTCTTATCTCTTCGGCTACCGCATCGAGTTTTCCGGTTGGTAAGGGCACCTGCAGGTCTTTATCGATAGGGCGCATTTCTGCAACTACGGGTTGCCTCTCTGCTTTTTTTGAAATCATCTTCCCGGTACTTACCCCTGACGAATTATCTGAGTGCACAATACTATCACCTAAAATATTAATACTATGTAGAAACCTGTTAAAATACTGTGTGTAAGCCGTCATAATTCCCCGTTAATCCTTAATGCAAAAACCGGGGCCTTTGCAAATCGGTTGTCTGAAAATAAGTTAATACCACGCTGTGAATCTGCCCGAAACCTTGATCACTTCAATGACGAAAAGGACATTACGGATGGGTTAAATATACGGTTGGATAAGACAGTTCGCCACGCGTGAGCACGAAAAGTTTACCACATATTTCGATAAAAATTGTGGATATTAAAATTTAGGAAAACGGGGGAAAAAACTATGGCTTTTTATACGAATAAGTTTCGCAGGGCCAGGTTTTCGCGCTCTTTTGATCTGATAAGGAAAGACACTGTCCAGTTAAACAGCAGGCAAACCCCCAGAATTAAACCGAGCAATACCTGATTACCATATGACCTGAATACCAAAGCTAAAACCACACAAAGCAAGTTCAGGGCAATTAATACCAATGATGCCTGCAAATGATTAAAACCAAGTCTAAGCATACGGTGGTGAATGTGCTTACGGTCGGCCTTGAAAGGTGATACACCGCTGTAAAGACGCAATACAAACACCCTCAAAGTATCAAATATCGGGCCTATCAGAATAGCTACCGACAAAGCAGGGGCTGAATAAATATCCGGCGACTTCATTGTGGTGAATCTATTCAGTTCGATAAACTTGATAGCCATTACCGCCGATATCAAACCGATCAGCAATGATCCTGTATCGCCCATAAATATTTTAGCCGGAGTGATATTAAACTTAAGGAATCCCACCAGGGCTCCTACCATGGCCAGCGATACTGCCGCTAATTCGTACTGGTGCATATAGATAAACAATCCGGCAAAGCATGAGTTGGCAATTACACCGGTAGCTCCTGCAAGGCTATCTATACCATCTATCAGGTTAAAAGCATTTACAATCAGGATAATTGTGAGCACAGTCAATATCACACTTGGCCAGTAAGGCAAACTACCGATACCAAAAACACCGTACATGCTGGTCAAGCGTATGTTGCCCATAACCACAAGGATTAGGGATGCCAAAAATTGAATAAAAAACTTGGTACGTGAGTTGACTCCCGAAAGGTCGTCCTTTAAACCCATTGCGAATAAAATGATACATGCTGTGAGCAGGTAATTTATTGGCAGCGACTTATCCGTCATACTAAACAACAAGGAAGTTATCGTAAAACTTACGAATATTGCTACTCCCCCTAACCGCGGAATACCGTGGTCATGCTGTTTCCTAAAATGTCCCAGATCATCGTACAAATGCCGTGCACGTGCAACATGGAGGATGGAAGGTATGGCAATAACTGTGATAAGTATAGAAAAAACGACTATCGTAATATAATACACTAAGTGATATGAATGTAAATATTCCGTCATTGAGATCAGAAGTTGTAGGTCGATCAGTTACGTTTAAAACTGGCGTCCAAGTTAACAAAATTTCTATTTGTCCTAAAAAAATTGTACTATTTTAAGTAGTAACTAAATAATATAGTCGCAAAGGACATAAAAATATTATTATTTCTTACGGCCTTAAGGTCAAATAGAATAGCTTTTACGCAGCAACTCAAACTTTTGTTACTCATGTCAGCAACAATCGTTTTTATAAGCAATTAATTCAAATAATATGCATTTATATTACTTGAATAAATAACCCTAACATCAGCTCAAAATCACCTGCACCTCCATTGTTAAGTTTGTAAACGCCTAATTTTTCGAATATACTTTTCTTGCAAAAAATGTAGGATGTGAAGTCATCCACCACCAATTAAATATTCCTTTACTATACTTTCCTGAACACTATTTACAGATAGCCTTTTTATTGGGGTCAACATAATCAAGGACGCCATACAATACTGAGGTATTTTGTTCGGGAAACACCTTTACGATGCTATACAGCGCATTATTACCTGCAAAGTAACTATCCGCATTAATTGTGCCAACAACAATCTATATAATCCGCACAATACCCTTATTTATAGCATTATATACATAACCAGACATCTTTGATCAGTCAAATCAGCATTTTCCTTGTATTTACCGGATATCTGCATGGTTTTATAGCTGTTTGTAACAATACATTCTTCGACTTTGAAACGCTATTACATTACGAAGTTTATGCAGAGGGCTATGGCATTTTGGGCATTAAATGCCCCAGTTATTATAGGAATTTTCGCCCCGGCATTTGTCGGGACAGCAAGACTTAGACTTAGATCGTTTTTGAACGCCCACCTAATAAATCCGAAATCGTAATTCCGAATTCCGAAATCATTTATTGATCTCTTTCCAGAGCATATCCTTCAATTCATCGAGCCCTTTCTGAGCCACTGAAGATATGAATACTGACGGGATACCTTTCGGTAGCTCGGCTTTCATTTCACGCTGCAATTCAGCATCCAGCATGTCCGATTTGGTGACCGCCAATACGCGTGGTTTGTGTATCAGTTCGGGGTTGTATTCTTTTAATTCTCTTAGTAATATGTCGTATTCTTCTTTGATCGTCCGGCTGGTATCGGCAGGAACCATAAACAACAACACCGAGTTGCGCTCAATATGTCGCAAAAATCTGAATCCCAATCCTTTACCCTGCGAAGCGCCTTCAATAATTCCCGGAATATCGGCCATTACAAAGGATTTGCCGCCGCGGTAGGCTACAATGCCCAGGTTAGGCACTAACGTCGTAAAAGCGTAATCAGCGATTTCAGGCTTTGCAGCTGAAACTACTGACAACAAGGTTGATTTACCCGCATTTGGGAATCCTACCAAACCCACGTCGGCCAATAATTTCAGCTCTAATATGTTCCAGTCTTCGCGACCATCTTCACCGGGCTGGGCAAAACGTGGTGTTTGCTGCGTCGACGATTTAAAATGCCAGTTCCCCAACCCTCCCCTGCCTCCGGGTGTTAGTATTTTGGTTTCGCCGTCTTGTGTTATCTCAAACAGTATTTCTCCGGTCTCGGCATTTCTGGCGATCGTACCAAGCGGAACTTCCAATATCTCGTCACGCCCGCTTTTACCGGTTTGCAAGGATGCTTTGCCCGGTTCGCCATCACCTGCTATAACGTGTTTACGAAATTTGAGATGTAATAAAGTCCAAAGCTGGGCATTGCCCTTTACGATCACATCGCCTCCGCGGCCGCCATCGCCGCCATCAGGGCCACCTTTTGAGGTCAAAATGTCACGATGCAAATGCGCAGAGCCCGCTCCGCCATGGCCGGAGCGGCAGCATATCTTCACATAATCAACAAAATTTGAACCTTGAGACACCTTGATTTCGAATTTCGAATTTTCAATTTCGGATTTAACAACAGCAACCGAAACGAATTTTTATTAAACAAAAATATCCGGGGGTAGTTTCCCGGATATAATTCTTTTATTTTTTATCTATTATTTAAGATATTTCTCAACGATCGCGCATATGGCCGCAAATATTTCGTCTACAGAACCAATTCCATTGATACTGTTGAATTTGCTTTGACCTTTATAAAAATCAGCTACCGGGGCTGTTTTATCATTATATTCTTTGATGCGCTTACGAATTACCTCTGGGTTCGCATCGTCTGACCTTCCAGAATCCTTACCACGTAAAAGTAAACGATGCTCCAGTTCATTATCATTTACTTCTAAAGCAATCATGCAGCATATTGGAGCACCTTTGCTATTAAGCAGTTCGTCAAGTTCCTCTGCTTGTGTTACAGTACGCGGGAAACCATCAAAAATGAAGCCTTTTGCATCCTTGTTGGCATCCAGCTTATGGCTGATCATACCAATAACCACCTCATCCGGAACCAATTTTCCATGGTCCATCAACTTTTTAGCTTCCAACCCCAATTCTGTTCCTTCAGCTATTTCAGCGCGAAGCAGGTCACCAGTGGAAAGGTGAATTAAACCGTATTTGTCGATAAGTTTTTTTGATTGTGTACCCTTGCCGGCCCCTGGAGGGCCAAACAGAACTAGATTCAGCATATATAGTTGTTGGTTGAAATTAAAAGGGCCTTCCGGTGCAGTACAGAAAGGCCCTAAAATTTTTTTGTGCACTTGAAGGGAGTCGAACCCCTAACCTTCTGATCCGTAGTCAGATGCTCTATCCAATTGAGCTACAAGTGCAACACTTTATATATTCCGTTTAATTGGGCGCTTCATTTAAACAAGCGCTTTTTCAAACGGACTGCAAAAATAGGATTTCTTTTTAAACCTTAATAATTTTTTTGAAATTACTTTACAGCCTCCGCAATTGCATTAAAATCGGGCAGCTCTTTAGCATTTTCCAGCACTTCTGCATAAATGATCTTTTGATCTTCATCAATCACAAAGGCAGCACGTTTGGACACACCCTTAAGGCCCAGCGAAAATACTTCATAAAAGGCATCATATTCTGGCGATGCCGTCTTATTGAAATCAGACAGCAATAAGAAATTGTAACCGTATTCTTCTTTAAATTTAGCCAGCGTATGCGGTGAGTCGACTGATATGGCTATAATCTGTGCGTTCAGTCCATCATAGTAACCAAAATTATCGCGCATAGTGCATAGCTGGGTAGTGCATGTTCCGGTAAACGCAAACGGGAAGAAATGCAAAACGACTTTCTTTCCTTTAAAATCTGAAAGGGAAACTTCCTTTTTTTCGGAGGACTCTAAAGTAAATTGCGGTGCAGGCTGACCTGATTGAATTGCCATAAATAGTTTTTTAACAAATAACCAATAATAGTCCTAAATAAGACCGATTTTGCTGTAATCTGACATTAATATTAAAAAAACTATTTAATAACAGTTATCCTGCTGGTTTTAACCCGTTTTTTTCTTAATATAGGGCAATGAATGATCTGCCTTATCTTGATGCGCCCCGAAGGGCCATTGCCATTATTTGTCGTACGCCGGATATCATTTGGCTCGACTTTTTAGCAGGTTTTACATCGTACGACATCTTTCTGATCATTGATAACGATAGCTACGATTGTGCTGCGTTAATATCTGCATATTCTTCTATTCGGTTCATTCAGGTTGACAGCGAACCATGTACAGCTGCTGGGTTTACAGAACTAAATGCCGTTCATTTCAATAATGTGACCGGTTGGGATAAGGCACTGTATTATTTCTCCTGCCTCAATACTGCTTACCAGCAAATATGGCTATTTGAAGACGACGTATTCTTCTATGATGAAAACACCATAAAGAATATCGATGCAAAATACGCGGATAGCGACCTGCTGACGG
>JAFAKI010000159.1 GCA_019235595.1 Mucilaginibacter sp.
AGGCTACAGGGCTATGGCGATTACGAGACGCCCGAACAGAATTTTCCGGTCTCGCGGCCAGCATTTAATTGGTGGGAATTATGTATGACGATCAATAATAATTGGGGCTATCAGCCAAGCGACAAAAATTGGAAAACACCTTATGAAATCATCACGATTTTTACGGATGCGGTTTCAAATGGAGGGAACCTTTTATTGGATATTGGACCAAAAGAAGACGGGACCATTCCGGAAGAAGAGATAAATGTGCTGAAAGAGTTAGGTGCCTGGAACAAAAGAAACGGAGAAGGTATTTTTAATACGATCGGCGGAATACCACAGGGGCATTTTTATGGGCCAACTACTCTGTCAAAAGACTCCACCACTCTGTTCTTATTTCTCCAGGGGAATATTAGCGGCAATATTACGCTAAAAGGGTTGATGAATAAAATTAAAGATATTACGGTGTTAGGCAATGGCACCAAGCTAACGCACAAAATAGTCGGGAAGATATCCTGGAGCAATATTCCGGGACTAGTTTATATTGACGTTCCTAAGAATGTTCAGGATAAATATGTGACGGTATTGAAAGTCACATTAGACGGCCCTGTGAAACTATATAATGGTAAAGGGGGACTCAATTAAGTGCGGAAGCAATTATATTTCTGTTAACTCCCCACCAGTTCTACTTCCGCTATCGGACTAAACAAATAAATGCGCTGGGTTTTTAATTCGGTGCATTTATAGCGTTTACGCAGTTTTTCTTCTTTCCGGAATACACGTCCGTTTTTCAATTTGAACAAGGAGTGCATTGGAATTTTATCCACGGTAAGATGTGTTTCTGGCTTCGGGGCATCATACAGGCGTAATGATTTATACAGGTGCAAATCGGTGCAGCTTGATGCAGCGGGATTATTCAAATATCTTACTATAGCATGTTTTACGTCGGGCGGAAAAATCTCCTTTTCAAAAAAGGGTTGCATCATTTTTTTGAAGTTGGCTTTCCACTCAGCACCATGTGGTTTGGCTTTGTGTTTATGCTCGTTCCAGGTATGCAGATGGGCAAATTCGTGCACGGTAGTTACCAGGAATGCATACACATTTAAATCGTAATTTACTGAAATGCGGTGCCCCTTGCCGCCATGCGGGGGGCGGTAGTCGCCAAACTTGCTATTACGGTTGCGGGAAATTTTAAACTCACATTGAAAGTAATCTATCCAGCGGGCTATCAGCGGCGCCGCCGCCGGGGGCAGATATCTCTCTAAAACTTTTACTTTATCCAATTGTACCTCTTTTCAAAAATACTGTTTTGAGGTGAAAGGTTAAAGGCGAAAGGATAAAGGTTAACGTTTTGAGGTGAAAGGATAAAGGCGAAAGGACAAAGGCTAACACAGGAGAAAAGATGTCAACCAATAAAAGTTTTGCCTTTCAGCTTTAACCTTTCGCCTTTCACCTCAACAGATGGTAAGTGATGAAGCTAATAATATAAGCCAGGCCCGTCATATAGATAAACTGAGAGGCAGGCCAGCGCCAGTTCTTGGTTTCACGGTATACCACAGCCATGGTACTGGCACATTGCATCGCAAAGGCATAAAACATCATCAAGGAAAACGCAACGGCTACGGTAAATACGGGTTGCCCATCAGGGTCTTTAGCGGTTTTCATTTTTTGCTGCACTGATTCCATCTTCTCGGCATCGCCTTCAACACTATAAATGGTCGCCATCGTCCCCACAAATACCTCACGTGCCGCAAAGGAGGTAATCAATGCAATACCGATTTTCCAGTCAAAACCAAGCGGTTTGATGACAGGCTCAATTACATGGCCCAATACACCGGCATAAGAATTTTCCAGCTTTTCGGAAGCAATCGCCCTATGCAGATCATCCGGGTTTAATTGTTTGGTGTATTGCGGTTGTTTATATTTCTGTTCTATCTGTTTAAAACGGTCGCCCGGCCCATAGGAAGCCAATACCCAAAGTATAACCGATATGGCGACAATGACCTTGCCTGCCTGGAAAACGAAGGCCTTTGCGCGGTTATACATGTCCTGTCCAACATTCTTCCAGCGCGGCATGCGGTAAACGGGCAATTCCATAATAAAATAACCACGCTCCCGCGCTTTTAATAAAAATTTCATCACGAAGGCAACTGTGATAGCCGACACCAAACTGAACAGGTACATGCAGGTCAGCACCAAACCTTGCAGATTGAATATCCACCAAACATTTCGATTAGGAACTACCAATGCAATCAACAATGTATAGATAGGTAAGCGGGCAGAGCAGGTCACCAATGGTGTCACCATAATAGTGATCATCCTGTCCTTCCAATTCTCGATGGTACGCGTGCTCATGATCGAAGGCACAGCACAGGCAAAGCCGCCGATAAGTGGCACTACCGATTTGCCGTTAAGCCCAACTTTGCGCATCAGTCTGTCCATCATAAAGGTGACGCGCGACATGTAGCCTGTATCTTCCAATATCGATATAAAGCCGAAAAGGATGGCGATCTGCGGTATAAACACCATTACGCCGCTCAATCCACCCATCACACCATCAACAACAAGGCTGGTTAGCGGCCCTGCCGGTAAAACATGATGCAATGACGATCGTGTCCATACGAAGAAGTCGCCTATCAATTCCATTGGGTAGGCCGACCAGGCAAAGATCGACTGAAAAATAAACAACAGGATGGCAAAAAATATAACGAAGCCAAAAACGCGGTGGGTTAATATCTTGTCGATCTTGTTGCTGATATTTTCTTCCTGTGCGGTCTCATTTTTTTTGACCGTATCATACAATAGGTCGTTAATAAAGTTATACCGCGCTATGGTTTCTGTAGCCTGCGCTTTTTGCGAATGAAAACTAAACTCCAGCTCCAGTTCCTCGATCCGGTCGCTTTGAGTAGGGCTTAAGAATTTCAGCGTTTCGTGCTGATGCGCCAACTGTAAAGCATAGTATGGGTTCTCTACCTCGATCTCTTTGCTGATCTGTGCTATGAGTTGAGGCGCCAGGGATTCGACATCAATGGTATCCTCCTGCAAGGCCACTTTATTGGCATAGCTGATAGCTTTTTTGAGCTGATCGATGCCTTCAATTTTGCGGGCCGAGATCGGAACTACCGGAACACCCAGCTTTTGTGCGAATGCATTGACGTCAATGGTAATACCTGACTTTTTAGCCAGGTCCATCATGTTTAAAGCAACTATCACTGGTAGCTTCAGATCGGCTACCTGGGTGTAGAGCAGTAAATTTCTTTTAAGGTTGGAGGCATCAAGGATAATCACCACCAGATTGGGCCGCAGAGGATTAGCTTTATCAGCCAATACCGAAAATACAATCGATTCATCCCTGCTTTTAGGGTATAAACTATAAGTGCCCGGAAGATCGATTATCTCGGCGCGGCGGCCATCAGGCAAATCGCAAAAACCGGTCTTTTTATCGACAGTTACTCCAGGAAAGTTTCCGATTTTTTGATTAAGCCCGGTTAAAACATTAAAGAGCGTTGACTTACCGGTATTTGGATTTCCTACAAGCGCTACTTTCAGATCAGCATCCACTTGTCAGAAAATTATTGCAGGATAATAGTGGAAGCTTCTTTTCTGCGCAAACTTAGCTGGTAGCCAGATACATGAATGGCAATCGGGTCGCCCAGGGGAGCAATACGCGAGACAGTGATCTGCTCACCGGGTAAACATCCCATTTCCATCAACTTCACCGACATTTCAAGGTCGGTAAATTCCTTAACTATTCCTGTTTCTCCTACTTCAAGTTGCGAAAGCCTCATGTTTGTAATACTTAAACTGAACAAAAATAAACCTTATTTAAATTAAATCCAAATAAGGGAAAATAAAATGAGAATATGATATTATTCTGATTATTTTTTTCGGATTAAGAAACGTCGTGAATGGATTTAGAATGGGTGATTACCTTTCCAAAATGAGGGCACCCACAGTCTTTTTTAAAGATACCACATGATGAAAGGCTCGCTGCCGCGATCAAAATAATCAGGTATTTAACTTTTTTCATAATTCTTTGCCCTATCAATGATCATCCACAAAATAATATAGCAATAAAAATAATTATTGCTTCTGGTTATACGATAACGAGCGGTTATTTTGTTGCCTGAAATATTGCCCCATCTTGATGGAGCACATGATAAAAATGAATAAGGCCCACAAAATAGCGGGCCTTATTTATTTTGAAACGTCATTATTTAAATATCAGGCGCCTACAAGGGCTTTATAAGCATCGGCAGATAGCAGGCTGTCAATCTCTGAAGCATCCTTAATGCTGATCTTCACCATCCATCCTTCGCCATATGGGTCAGAGTTTACCAGTTCAGGTTGATTGTCAAGCGCAGGATTGGTTCCCTCAACAGTTCCGCTAAGCGGCATAAACAGATCAGATACTGTTTTTACTGCTTCAACTGTTCCAAATACTTCTTCCTTGTTTACTTCTTTTCCTTTTGAAGGGATATCGACATAAACGATATCGCCTAATTCGCCCTGCGCAAACTCAGTGATACCTATGTAAGCTTCATTGCCTTCAACTCTCACCCATTCGTGATCTTTGGTGTATTTTAATTCAGCCGGAAAGTTCATATTGATCTGTTTTTTTAGTGGCTCAAAAATAAAAAAACTTTTAGATAACCCTACTTAAATCTGTTCGGATCAGCTATATAAAAAAACCTAATGCAGAACATAAACGTTAAAGGCTGAAAATGATGAATCCTACAGGGATGAAAAGACTTACTACAATTATAATTCTGACAATAGTCATCGCAGCTTTACATGCCTGCAAAAGCAGCAGTCAAAAAGATAAAGTAGCTACGGATACTTTTTTGAATGATGTAAAGGATACTACGTCGGGGGCTAGTACTCCCGCAAAAGCCCCGCAGCCTGCAGACAAGGAACACGATGTTCATCCTGTTGTCCTGATCCCGACCGTGAGCACCAAAGATGTTAATTTTGCCTCTTCGGTTACCAATAATGCTTTGAACAAAGTAAATACGGGTAAAATGGCTTTGGAAAAATCAACTAACACACGCGTCAAAAGCTTTGCAACTATGCTGGTGAACGATCACACTGAATTTGGGGAAGAGTTGAGTTTGATCGCAAAAGATAGAAAGATAACCCTCCCGGCACTGTCGGGCATGGCCGAGATGCATCAGGCAAACCGTTTGGCAATGAAACAAGGTAACGACTTTGACAAGGCTTTTATGGACGCGATGATAGAAGATGAAAAAAAGGAGGTCGCCATTTGCGAAAACGGATCCAAATCGTGCAAGGATGCTTCATTAAAAGCGTTTGCCACTAAAACCTTACCGGTTTTAAAAATGCACCTGGATTCGGCACAGGCTATTCGCAGTAGTCTGCAATAAAATAGGATGATTTTTTTATAAAGGGATAGGTCGACGCTTATCCCTTTTGCTTTGGGATGACTAGATTTGAAAACGAAATTTCTAAATTGTAGTCTCATTTCCTAAAGCCATGCTATTCGATCCTCAAAACCCTATTAATCAACTTTGTGCCCGAGGTATGATGTCAGAAGGAGAAGGAAAACCCCAGGAAGCGGCAAAATTATTCTCGCAGGCATGGAATGAAGCAGGTAATTCAACGGAAAAGTTTATAGCGGCTCACTACGTTGCTCGGCATCAAAGCACTGTTGCCGATAAACTGAAATGGGATGAAACTGCGCTGAACCTGGCGCTCGAAATTGATAATAGCGAGCTGAAAGCGATGTATCCTTCACTGTACCTGAACATTGCTAAATGCTATGAGGATTTGAAAGACTATGTTAAAGCCACTGAGAATTATCAGTGGGCGTTTCAGTACACCGTATTCCTCCCTTATGATGGTTATGGCGATATGATCAGGGCGGGTATAAAAAACGGAATGGAACGGGTTCGATTAACCCATACCGAACAGGAAGATTGAAATGCAGACTTTATTGTATAAAGGCTGATAAAACAATACTTTTAGGTTTTAGAACAAAGCCCATCCGATGAAAAAACTTTACTTATCGCTATTCCTTCTTATAAACCTGTTACCACTCGCCAATGCCCAGAAAGGAAATGATTTTGAATCGAAAATCAAAGGGCTGACTAAACACTCCGGCTATTTTAATTTTTATTGGAACGACAAAACCGGCCAGGTTTTTTTGGAGATCAACCGCTTTAATGATGAGTTTTTGTATGTAAGCTCATTGCCTG
>JAFAKI010000223.1 GCA_019235595.1 Mucilaginibacter sp.
CTAATGCGGTCAACTTCCTGTTTCATTAGCGGCCGGGCTGCGGTAACCGAAACTTCCTTTAACTGACTTGCTGATGCCGCCAACGATATCTTACCCACATTAATGGCAGAACCACCTGATGCCAATGGAACTATTTTATTGCGATAACCCACAAATATAAAAACCGCCTCATAGCCGCTACCAGTTGGCGCTTTTAACGAAAAACTACCATCATCTTTAGTCAAACCACTTTTTACACCTGCGTGCGTTTTTGAGTCCTGTATGGCAACCGTTACATAGCCCATTGGCTTATTGGTGGCTGAATCGAGCACAGTACCTTCTACCGTGATGGTAGCGGTAGGGCCCCCGCTTTGTGCGATAGTCAGCGCTGATAGCAAAGAGAAAAACAACGCGAGTAAAAGGGGTTTCATGTAAGGCGGTTTAAGTTAGGTGACGCCTAATCTATTAAAGCGTTACAGCAAAAGTGCGCTTTTAACAATTATTTAACGTTTTTTAACAAAAAAATCACCCTCTTAGGGTGAGGGTTAACTATCATTAAAGACTGAGTGGTGCGGATATTCCGAAGCCATTTTACGAATGGTTATATTTATTCAAATGCTCCGTTTGATGATTAGAAACTATTAAGTCAATCATTCACTAAATCACTAATTCACTAATTATTTATTAAAGCGCGTCATGGTCAATTCTGCACCGATGGTAGCAAAACTTTTGATCATTTCAATAGATCGTTCTATCAGGGCAGGAAGTTCAGGTAGTTCGTCGTCATCAAAACCGCTGAGGACATAGTCGACCTGTTTGCCTTTTGGGAAGTTATCGCTCACGCCGAATCGCAAGCGGGCGTAGTTATTATGACCTAGAATAGATTCAATATTTCTCAACCCATTATGACCAGCAGCGCTACCCTTTGGCTTCAGGCGAAGCGTGCCTAGTGGCAATGCAATATCATCTACGATCACCAGCACATTTTCGACCGGTATTTTGAGTTCCTTCATCCAATAGTTGAGCGATTTGCCGCTGAGGTTCATGTAGGTAGTCGGCTTGATAAGGTACAGCATCCGGCCTTTATACGATACTTCAGTATAATAGCCCAGGCGCATGTTATAGAATTTGGCATTTTCCTGTTTTGCAAATTCATCCAGCACCATAAAGCCGATATTATGCCGTGTATCTGCATACTCCTGACCTATGTTTCCTAAACCAACTATCAGATATTTCATAACTAATGGCTTTTGCCAAAGGCGTAAAAAGACTTTGTTCTTCAAATTAAATGTGCGAAGATATTCTTTTCAAAACAGAAACAGCGATAAGTATATACTTATCGCTGTTATCAGTACAATCATACACAATCGTATAATCGTGTCAATTATTTTTTACCAGCTTCCTGCTCAGCCTGACGCAATGCACGAGAAGTAGTTACAGAAACGATAGTATCTTCTTTTGCGTTGGTGATGGTCAGTTTGCCGAATTTCAGATCACCTACACGAACTGATTTACCTACTTCAAGACCTTCGATGCTCACGTCGATAGTATCCAAATGATCTTTTGGAAGAGCTTTGATACGCAGCTTGCGTAATTTCTGAACCAGTTTACCACCCATTTTAACACCAGGGGAAGTTCCGGTTAATTTGATTGGAATTTCAATGGCAATAGGCTTTTTCTCGTCCAGTTCCAAAAAGTCAACGTGCAGGATCTGCTCGGTCAACGGGTGGAACTGAATGTCCTGGATGATAGCTGTTGATTTTACATTACCAACTGTAATGTCGATAAAGTGAACAACCGGGGTATAAATTACCGGTTTTAACTCTGCTACCGATACTGCAAAGTGAGTCTGAGTTTTACCACCATATAATACTGCTGGTATTAAACCTTGGTAACGCAGCTCTTTGGCGTCGCGTTTCCCTACGTTCTCTCTTGTAGAACCGCTAATAGCGAATGATTTCATTTGTTAATTTATTTATCTATTTAAAAGTCCATGGTCGATAGTCAATAGACCATAGTGTTAATTATGCATTTCAAAAAATCTATGAACTATTGACCATAGACTATGGGCTCCCTTACACCTTAAACAACTGGCTGATCGAACCGTGTTCGTTTACGTTCAGGATGGCCTTAGCAAACAAATCAGCTGTCGACAGCACTTTAATTTTGCTGCCTGGATATTTTAGCGGGATGGTATCTGTTACGATCAACTCGGTTAATACTGAGTTTTCTATCGTTTCATACGCATTCCCTGATAATACCGGGTGTGTACAAACCGCCCTTACACTGCGCGCTCCACGCTCCATTATCAAACCAGCTGCTTTTGCTAAAGTACCTGCAGTGTCACAAATATCATCTATCAATACAATGTCCTGATCGGTTACGTCGCCTATCAGGGTCATCGATTCGATCTCATTGGCACGTTTACGACGTTTATCACATATCACCACTTCGGCATTAAAAAATTTTGCAAAAGTACGTGCCCTGTATGATCCGCCCATATCCGGAGAAGCTATAGTCAAGTTTTCCAGCCCCAGGCTTTTGATATAAGGCACAAATATGATGGATGCATCCAGGTGATCTACTGGGATATCAAAAAAGCCCTGTATCTGCGCTGCGTGCAAATCCATCGTCATAATCCGGTTAATACCGGCTGCTACCAACAGGTTAGCTACCAGCTTTGAGCCTATCGCCACACGGGGTTTATCTTTCCTGTCCTGGCGGGCCAAACCGAAATATGGTATTACAGCAGTTACATAATGAGCGGATGCGCGGCGTGCAGCATCTATCATCATCAGCAACTCCATCAGGTTATCCGTTGGCGGATTAGTTGACTGGATCAGGAACACATCGCAACCGCGCACCGTCTCGTTAAAATGCGGCTGAAATTCGCCATCACTAAAACGGGATACCACCACTTCACCCAACTCCTTACCATAAGCGCTTGCAATTTTCGCTGCTAAATCGGTTGTCCCAGAACCGGCGAATAGTTTGATTGGATTAAACTGTAAAGGCATCTCTTTTTTATTTCGGATTTCGGATTTTTGATTTCGGATTTTTGGCCGAAACCAATTTTACACCAATCTCTTAATTTAATTTCGGATTTCGGAATTTTGATTTCGAATTTGAATAACGATTTCAAAACTACGTATACCTGATTAAAAACAATTCGGATTTCAAATTATCAACCGGATAAATCCGACATTGAAAATTCGAAATCCGAAATTCCTATTGTTGTCCGACCTGGATTCGAACCAAGACTAAATGAACCAAAATCACTTGTACTACCCTTATACTATCGGACAATTTCCGCCTTAAAAGCTGTCTTTTGAAACGGACTGCAAATGTAAGACGATTTTTTTAAGATCAAAAGCAATTTTAAAAAAAGTGTAAAGCGAGCTCTAGGGCTGAAAATTACTCTTCAAGCACCACACCCATCGAACAGAATTTATCGATTCTTTCTGTTACCAATTGATCAATGTTCTTGTTTTGCAGCTCTTTTAAATCCTTCAGAAGATGCTTTTTAAGTGTAGTTGCCATCGCAACCGGATCCTGATGTGCGCCGCCTACCGGTTCTTTTATCACTCCGTCTATCAATTTGTTTTTATACATTTCGGTAGATGAGAGCTTCAAAACCTCGGCAGCTTTTTCTTTATTTTCCCATGTTTTCCATAGAATGGTAGAACAGTTCTCGGGCGAGATCACCGAATACCATGAATTTTCCAGCATAAATACTTTATCGCCAATAGCCAGGCCTAAAGCACCGCCAGAGGCCCCTTCACCAATGATGACGCAAATTACAGGCACCTTCAACACGGCCATTTCCAGCAGGTTGCGGGCAATAGCCTCACCCTGCCCGCGCTCCTCTGCCTCCAGGCCCGGGAATGCCCCAGGCGTATCAATCAGGGTAATAATAGGCTTGTTAAATTTTTCAGCAAGCTTCATCAGACGCAAAGCTTTACGATATCCTTCGGGGTTGGCCATACCAAAATTACGGTACTGGCGCTCCTTGGTGTTACGCCCTTTCTGGTGACCGATAAACATAGCCGTATGACCGCCTATGGTACCAAAGCCGCCAATAATTGCCTTATCGTCGCCAACGGTACGGTCGCCATGCAATTCAATAAAGTCATCGCACATCAACTCCAGGTACTGCAGGGTATAAGGCCTTTCCGGGTGGCGGGATATCTGAACCCGCTGCCAGCCCGTTAAATTATTATATATCTGATCTTTGGTAGCTTCAAATTTTTCCTGCAACTCATTTACAGTTGCCGACATATCCACCTTGGTCTTGTCTTCAACCTGCTTCACTTTATCAATCTGCTGCTGCAAATCGGCCAGGGGTTTTTCAAAATCAAAAAATATCTTCATATGTTTTGTTAAGGGTGGCAAATTTAAACAAATGAAATTGTAAATTGGTTGATTAAGTTGGATTAAGTTGATTGGGTTGTTAAGCGGTTGTAATCGTTGTGTTGGTTGTAGTGGTTAATTAAATAAATTGGCAAAACCTTTTTAACCACTACAACCAATATAACCATTCAACTTAATCAACTACTTAACCAATTCACTTGTTTTCTCCAAAGCCTCCAACTTTTTGATTTGTGCAGGTGTTAACAGCTTCTCGGCGTTATAACAAGCCATCAGTATCGCTCCCTTCATCTCGCCGTAGTACAAGCCCGATCTGTTGGTATAAAAAATAAGCGAGCCCTCATCTATCTGGTGCAAATGGAAGAGACTGTCTATCATTTTTTCGTTGCGGATAATATTGGAGCCCATCTCTATTTTTTTCCGGTGAAGATCGTTAGATAGTTTGGTTAACTGACCTACTTGTATCGGGCTCAGATCGAGCTGTTTCTTATATTTTAATACATTGTCCGGTGATGGGAAATGATTCAGATCGCCGGCCAGCGCCATATCGTCCAGGTCATCGCCCTTCAGGTAGGCATTATACCGCAAGTCGCTTATCGTTTTAACCGTTGAACGTTTGAGTTCGGGATCAGCGACGGCTTGAGGTTTAGTTACAGCCTTAAGGGAAGATTTTTTCTTAGCTTTTATTGCCGGTTTATGGATCACGGAAGTACTGTCAACAGCTGCGTGTTTTACGACGCTATCCACCGGGTGGATTTTGGCCATACTATCCACTTTATTGTGCTGTACTGAATCAGTTGGCTGGTGCCTGGCAGCGCTATCAACGACCACCCTCTTTACGATACTGTCGGTTAATTGTCGTTTGGAGGTGGTATCAGCAATGGGCTGATTTTTCACACTGTCCTCATGCGTTTGGGCAAAGACGGGTATAAAAAACAGCAGACATAGCGAACTGAAAAGTAGCCGTTTTAGCATAGAATCACATTTCACTCCAAAAATGTTAATTATTCGCTAATATTTATAAATAAATAATTTCCCATTTAATAGTTGGCAATTTGCCAACATTGTACTATATTTGCATTGAACCTTAGTCTATGATCATCATTTATTTAACGAGGCTCCAACAATTTGCCCGAAAACATGCTGACGCTGGTAAAAGTTTAACCGCCTGGCGCATCGTTACCGAGCAAGCGGGATGGAAACAAAGCGTCGATGTTTTAAGAGATTTCCCTACAGCTAAAATCATAAAGGGCAACAGAGCAATGTTTAAAATAACAGGGAACAAATACCGCTTGATTGTAGAGGTAGATTATGAAGATGAAATTGTTGAGATAAGATTCATAGGACCCCATTCTGAATATGACAACATTAACGCAGAAACTATTTAAACGATGAACGCCAAAACACAATGGTTTTTAATTGATTCAGAAAAAGAATATAACGCGGCCGTTAACAGATACGAGCAGGTTAAGCACGCAGCAAAAGGGTCAGAAGAGCATAAGGAAAAAATGCTCCTTGTGCACCTTATAGCTGAGTATGAAAAATCGACATTGGATTTGCCGGAAGTTGATCCTGTAGAGCTGATCAAAATAAGGCTTGACGATTTTGGATATAAACCTGCTGATCTGGCCAATGTTTATGGCGATAAGGGCACCATCAGTAAGGTATTAAATTATAAGCAAGCACTTTCATTAACCATGATCCGAAAGTTTAGTCAGTTTTTAAAATTGCCAGTTGCTTCCCTTGTAAAAGAGTATGAATTAAAGACGAATTTTTAATTGCTAACCAATCCTTTTTAAAGTAAAATAAAATCTGCTGCCTTCGCCTAGTTCGCTTTGTACGCCAATTTTTCCGGATTGCGCTTCTATAAAGTCCTTTGCAATGGCTAATCCCAAACCTGTCCCGGTTTGTTCCACCGTAGCTCCAGGAACTTTAAAGTAGCGTTCAAATATGCGCGGGAGGTATTTGCTTTCGATTCCCTGCCCATGATCCTGAACGGAAAACTCCACTTCATCGCCATTTAATCTTTTTACATTTAGGTTGACAACTGATTTTGCGTGACTGTATTTTATTGCATTCGACAATAGATTGATTAATACCCAGGTCGTTTTATCCAGGTCAGCGCGCACTTCGGGAAGGTTGTCATCGTAATGCACGTCTATTTTCACGTTTTTCTGATCGGCAGTGAATTTGATGGCTTTTACTGCATAATCCACTATGTTTTGCGGGTGCGTACTGCCAAAGTTCAGATTTAGCTGGCCAGTTTCCACTTGTGCCATGTCCAGCAATTCTCCGGTGATTTGCAACAAGCGCCGGGTATCGTCTTCAATGTTGCCTATTAATTGCTTTTGTTCGGTATTGATCTCGCCTATCCGCTTATCTTCTAACAATTTTAAGCTCATCTTGATGGACGATATCGGTGTTTTAAGCTCATGTGATATAGTTGCAATAAAATTAGTTTTCGCCTCATCCAAACGCTGAAATTCTGTGATATTATTTAGGATGATCACCTTCCCGATCACCTTATCCTTACTTACTACCGACTGCATTTCTTTTGAGTAATAGCTTTCCCGGTTATCGGCGAATATCTTGATCTTGGTCTGGCTGGTAAGCAACAGGTTCCTTAGCAGATCATTCTCCAAAGCTATATCAGGTGCATACTTACCAATAAGGTTCACTTGAGAAATACCTATAAGAGTACATGCTACTTCGTTAACAAATATAATCAGCGACTTCTCATCTAATCCGATAACACCATCGTGCATTGAATTGATGATGGTCTCAATCCGCTTCTTTTCAAATAAAATACTGGCCAGGTTGCTATTTTCGTACTCGTCCAGCTTAAAAGTCATGGTATTAAAGGCCTGTGCCAGTTCACCAAACTCGTCGTTCGATTTAAAATTTAATTGCTGATGATAATTGCGTTTGGCAATTTCCTTTATACGCTCAGTCAATTCGCTAATCGGGTTGGCGATATAACCAGGGAAGTTCACCACGAAGCTGAAGGCCACCAAAAACAAAAATGAAACCACAAGTGCCACTAACCAGGTAGCGCTATTTGCGGTTGATTTTGCCACTGCATTTTTATGCTCAATAGCACTCATATTCAGCTGCATGATGGTATAAAGCTCAGTTCGGACCTGCCTGCGTAAGAAACTTTGTTTTATAGGATCCTGGCCAAGCAGTTTTAATTGCTCATATTTTGAACGCAATGAATCCGTATGCTCTTGCTCGCCCGGTTCAGTTATGTTATGTTCCTGCTTAACAAGGTTGGCCTCTATCGCGCTGATCTGTTGCGGATTAAGCCCGGATTCGTTCTGATCGAGCGCACTACCTATATTTTTAACATACTGAAGCGTCTCATAGTTATCTTTTATGATAACTCTTGCATCAGCAGACAGGCGGTTCAGATAATAAATAGACAATCCACAGCATATAAATGCCAGCAAAAAGATAAAGCCAAAACCGGCCCTGAGTTTATTTTTTATAGTCATGACAGTATTACTAAATCAATCTCGGTTTTTGACATTTTATTCAAAAGCTGAGTAAATACAGCAGTTTTCATTACCAGCTGATAAAATTTAAAGTGCGGTTTTCCGATGCAAATGGTGGTAATATCATATTTATCGGCTGTTTCCCAAATTGTTTTGGCTACATTTTCACTTTTTATCTTAAGCACTTCTGCACCCAGTTGCGTAGCAGTTTTCATATTGTTGATTAGGTGCCGTTGTGATGCCAAATTGATCTTATCGCTGCTTTCGTGCGAGGTTTGCACATACAACACATACCATTTGGAACGATAATAAGATGCCAGGCGCGCTGTTTTCCGTATGATGATCTTGGCAGATTCATCATTAGTGCTGATACATGCCAGGAACAGTTCGGCCCTGAGCTTTATATTTTTGGGCACCTCTGTATCTATTTTACGCTCTAACTGGTGTGCAACTTCCTTTAAGGCCAGCTCGCGCAGCTGTAAAATTCGCTCAGCCTGGAAAAAATTATTCAGGGCCAGGGGCACCTTCTTCTCGTCGTAAATTTTACCCTGCTTTAGCCTTTCAATCAGTTCATCGGCGGTTAGGTCGATATTTACTACCTCATCCGCCAATTGCAATACCTTATCTGGAATACGCTCTTTGATGGCGGCGCCGGTAATACGTTCTACCTCTTCATTGATGCTTTCCAGGTGCTGAATATTTACCGCACTGATCACATTGATACCAGCATTTAAAATGTCACGAACGTCTTGCCAGCGCTTCTCGTTCTGACTGCCTTCGATATTGGTATGAGCTAGTTCATCCACGACAACTACTTCCGGGCGCAAACTGATAATGGCATTCAGGTCCATCTCTTCCAGTTCCTTACCCTTGTAAAATAATTTGCGTCGGGGTATTACCGGCAGGCCTTCTATCAATGCTTCCGTTTCTTTGCGCTGATGTGTTTCGATGTAGCCTATTTTTACATCAATACCATTACGCATCAAGGCATGTGCTTCCAGCAACATACGATAAGTTTTACCCACACCGGCGCTCATGCCGATATAGATCTTAAACTTACCGCGCCGTGAACGCTTGATTAACTCTAGAAAGTGTTCTACCGATTGTTCCTTATTTTCTTCGCTCATAACTGGTATCTGTAAAATCTTATAAGGGGGTGCTCTCCAACACCTCCTTTTCGCATGTGCCTCAATCAAACTAAATTACAACTAACAAACAAGTAATTGTAAAAACGACACACGCTTATCTTAATATGCACCCAGGCATCTAAATCATTTGCTGCTTTCAGCAAATATTTCCTTTATTTCATACTTATTCAATGCCTTATCATATGTTCCTAATGCCTGATCGGTTGGCAGGTCAGCCTGAACCTGCAGCCTGAATTTATAATTTGAGGCAAAAGCTTTATCGATATTTTGCTGTGTCAACTGTACTATCTCAGAATTTGCTTTAATACTAAAATAGAACTCCTTAACTGGTTTAAGGCCTTTACCATTTTGTACCAATTTATCATGGGTATACAGGTAAAATCCTTCCGAATCAACAATCTCATAAACTTTATTGTCCTGGAACCTGTAATCATGACCATCCTTCCGGTATCCAAAAAGTTCATTTTTCGGCAATACCTGTTTTTTACTATTGATAACCACAGTCACATTTTTACCTTCGAGGAAATCATTGAGGATTATCTTGTTTCCCTGGGCATTATTGGGGTCATAGCCATAACTTAATTTGTGATTCACATAATCATTCTCGGTCAGGTACACTCCGTTCACTTCTGCTTTGGCGTATGAATTTTTAAAAAATCCAAGCGTCATGATGATCGCAATCATCGTTAACTTAAACATTTTCATTGTATTAATTATTAAAAGAGGCGGTCAAACTAACCGCTTTGGCATTAAAAACGGACGATCAAATCCATCGCCGCTGTATACTGGTCCTTTTTATTACCATTATCGTAAGGTGTTACTCCATTAGCATAAGCCTTTTCATATCTTAGCTCAGGACGTATCCTGATCAAATCGTTAAAGTAGTGTACAAAACCTATTGTGTGGCTTGTATAGTAAGTTGCAAAACCGGTACGATTTGCCTGTGGGTCATTTAACAAGTCATTACGGATCGATAAATAATCCTTCTTTGAAAACAGTATCTGGAAGTAGTTAACCAAACCAACTGCGTTTGCTGTTCCGGGAATTAACGTTCCAGGGCCTACACCTTCATAAAATGGTTTGCCCGGACCATTGATCACTGTACCACCTGTAAGCGCATGATGCTGCCACATATAGTAACCTTCGGTCATCATGTGTACAATTTCACTAAATTTATGTCCCCATGTTGCAACAACCATTTGCAGGTTATCATGCTGATTGGTGTAATTACCATTACCCAATGAGTTGATACCGCCCCAAAGTCCATCATTATTGTCTTTAGATACCCAACGCACCATCAGCAACCCATTCAGTTGTGCCGAGTTACTCCATGGCGCCATGTCGTTACCGGCATGTGCTGCCACCTGTAATTGCCAATAGGTACCCAATTTAAAAGTTGCTTGCGCACCAGTAAAAGTATAAGGGTCGACAGTAAACATTAATGAATGTGAGTACAGGTAGTTATCAGTTGCCCATTGAGCCTCAATATCAGCCGGAGAAATAAAACGGCCTACTTTTACTATCAGCCCATCAGCCACTTTAGGAAAGTATAATATTCCATATAATTCGGCCGGGTCAAACCCGTATTTGTTATTATGGGCAAGCAACTGATTACTGAAGATACCTTTACTTGTAGTGAATCGATAATCGGTACCAAATATGGTGGTTGAA
>JAFAKI010000323.1 GCA_019235595.1 Mucilaginibacter sp.
GACCTTGGCTCCCGGATCTAACCCGGCAAATCTACCAGCTTTCAGTGTCATTTGACGACCGCTTATTTTATCAATTAGAACATATGGTTTTTGAACAATAAAACTCCCCCCAAACAGCTTTCTGTCCTGACCGTTACCTGAAAGGACAGGGTGTTGCTGTGGCAGTTTTTCGTTCATGACAGATTGGATTCTGGCAAAAAGGGAACGATAGGTCATTCCGGAATCTAATTCTGCGAAAACCTTGCCTATCGCGTAACTTAACGGGCCAATGTTTTGCTTTGTATCATCTAAGATTTCATTGTCAGATTCGTTTGCCCGCGCTGCGCCGATAACAACATAGGGTGCCATATTTATTTCATTCGGAAGAAGTAGTACCGGTTTGTTTTCATCCGTTATCTCGTGTTTATGTAAATAAAAATCAGGAGAAACAAGCGGAGGTCTCCCACCCCTTACCCTGGCCATGCCCCTTGTACCGGTACCTGCGTAGCAAAGGTCCAGAAAAATGATCACGTCACCTTCTTTCCCCAGCCTGGCACGCAGCTTATCCACATAAGTTCCAAATACATCATCCCGGAAATAACCTTCCCTTAATTTAAAAATCTCTTGTTTTGTAAGTTCACTGCCATAAGGTGGTTGTTTGGCTTCATAACTTACGATACTTTCCTCAAGGCCATCGGGCTTATTGCCATTTAAATCCTCTACCTGTTCTCCATGAGACGAAAAATGAATAACGACAATATCACCAGGGTTCGACCTGCTGATCAGGTCATTTAAAGCATTTTTTATACCATTTATGGTGGCCCCCTTGTCCTGTATGACTTTGATATCCCCGAACTTCTGATTCCGAAGCGCTTTTTGAATTAAAGAATCATCTCTTGCGCTCGCTATCCATGACCATCCACTTTCTTCTGGATAGTTGCCAATAGCAAATATCAAAGCCCGCTTGGTCTGGCTATAGGCTGGTCGCGAAAGTGCGATTAAAGCAAGTGTGAGAAAGACCAGCAGCTTGATTTTCATATTGATCTTTATCGTTTCTCTTTTACCTTAAATAACTTTTCAAAACCTGGCTTACTGCAGGCTCAAAATTGCGCCCGTAATAGTATGCCAACTGCTCCTCTATGTCGGCAATTAATTTACCCTTATTGTCCTGGTAATAGCTTCCTATACCTTGCTCAAATGAACCGACAAGCCCTTGCAGATATTGTCGCGGTAAAAAAGTAATATTCAGGGGTTCAGAAAAACATTCTTCAACATATTTATTATTATAGGTATAAGTATGCTTTATAAAACAAAGCACAGGTTTTGGGTTTTGATCATTCGTATTCCCAAATTCTTTCATCGTTTGATCATCAAAGTTCAAAAAGCTACCTTTTCTGCTTATTAAGTTGCAAATCGTATCCTCGCCCTTCGTCGTACAAATAAAGAATTTATCATCCGGATGCACAGTTAATGTTTGGGATTTAAGTGGCAACAATTCGCCTTCCAGCAAAAAAACACTATTTCTGTTCCAACCGGTATCTACGTCCTTAAAAAAAGCTTTCAGATCAAAATCCCCACGAGTTGTCAATGTTTTCTCCATGGTATATTTTAGCAGGTAGTTGCCGACTATTAATTGATACAATTCTGACCGTTTAGAGGTTTGATTAGCTGATACTGGCTTGCTATTTACAAAGCTTAACCTGAATTTGCCTTTTTGAGCACTAAACAAGGCCAGCTCTGCAGTTTTATCGTTACTTGTAATTTGAGTTACACCATCCAGCTTATCATGCAGTTTTAATAGTTTGTTATTATAGTATACATTCCCTTTTATATAGGTTATGATATATGACTGCCCAAATGTGGTGTTTACAAAGATTAGTATAGTTACTAAAACGACTGCCTTTTTCATTACGCCTCCTTTACATGCTTAGTATATACTCATACAAGCTTTTTTTCCATCCAGGCAATTTTTCTATAACTACCTGGGCAAAGGTGAGATAAGTAGCAATATAAAACAAACTAACAAACGTACCAAAATAAAAATAGGAGAAAATATTGATCAAAATTAGTAGCCCTATAAAAGAGATGTAACTAATAAGAAATGTTGTTAAAAAAGGAATTCTTATTTTTCGATGAATTTCCTGAAATTTTCTTTCAGGATGAATAATTATCCAATAGCTAATAAAAAAGTAGAAAACGAAAAGCATAAGCAGCCATCCGAGCGATACAGTAGCCTGGTGGTTATACATGGTTAAATAGGCGTTCCACAATATTAATGTACCTGGCATTTTACCTAAATAAGTAATATGAATATCGTTTGCAAAATCTCCTATAATAATGAATTTGTTTTTTAACACACTGAAACATCCCGTGTCGGCAAGTAATTCTCCAAGATAATAAGTGTTTATATTTTTCCGGGCAAAAGCTGTGATCATATCAACTGGCCTGTAGTAAAACTCCGGGATCACTGTATTAAATGTTGGTTTTCCATTTAAAAAAGTCAAATAATTTTTTTTTGTGAACCGGTATGGCGTAGTTCTTTCGAACATGGAAACCGGCAAACTTTTTAAAGAATCATTGTAATAAATTGGAATTTTGGTAAACACACTTTTATTAATAGCTGTGTAATTTACAACTGCAGAGGCTACTTTATAAATGGGCCTTACGAGCTTGCCATTATCCCAAACGGAAGATGTTAAAAGGTTGTGGAGCTTTTCAATTTGTGGTTTTAAGATATCATCTCCCGGCCCTGGTTTTTCAAATAATATATCACAAAGAACATATTTATAATCATTTGGATGATTATTTAATATGGAAAACAGCTTAGCCAGCTTAACCCGGTCGGTAATTACTCGCTGGGCGCCTTTCATTGTTGAGTCAGGCGGCCCGTATTCATCATCATCGGCCAGCGCGGGATCCTTTGACACATCTATAAAAACAACATTCCTTGCCCATGGCTTCTCATCAATTTTAAAAACATCATGTTTTAATATTGCTGCGGCTTTTAAAAAGTCAATTTCATCGGTTCTTATAAAAGAGACATACTGTAATAGAATAGTGATTACCAGTAGAAAGATAGTATGGAAAAATATGCCGAGAAACCTGATTTTATAGCGTGGATGTCTGGCATCATTTTTCAAAAAGGTTATTAAAGTTTTAGAGCAGCTAGTAAGGAAGTTTCTTATCATACTGTTTAAGTTTTGATATTTAAAAGCCGCCTGGTCAATCCTTTTTTTTGATTACTGTAATATAATAAATTGCCGGCTAAATATGAATTTTATATCTACTGAACTTTTTTATAAAATTTGATAAAATTTATTTCCAAGATATATTTTTTTTAAATAAAATACTTTATATTTAAGTCATCAAGTTCCTGACTTCGAACGAAATAACCGACTTACTTCCCAACTTATATTTTGGTTTATTTTATTAGCTAGTTAATTGTTATTGCTATGAAGAAGTTCTTATTACCTATCATCCTGCTTATTGCCGGCATAGGATTCATTGCTTATCCTTTTTTCTTGCCTTCAGGAGATATTGATCTCAAAATACAACCGGCAACTGTGATCATGCCGGCTGCTTATAAAGTTTATAGCAACCCCGATATCCTGGGCGGAAGATATAACCTTTTCAAAGCGGTTGTCAAAAATTCGACATCCTCAGAAATCAAAAATCTGAAAGTTCAATTTCGTGTTCCGGGACTTATTCCAGACTGGACTGACGTGCCGGCGGCAACCAACCTGTTACCGGGCCAGACCGCTGTGGCAACTTGCTACCCTGTTTTTCCGCAAAGCATCACTGAAAGGAATACAACGTCAAAAGAAAAAACAGAAATTAAAATCACTTATGGCAACAAGGGAAATCCTACCGAGAGGGATGAATCTTTTCCATTCGATGTCACTTCGGTAAACGATATTGTTTTCACTAATATGGCCGATCAGGATAAGGCTTATGCAGGTGATTTTGGAGAAAACAGGGTGCTGTATGCTTGTATGGTGTCATCAGAGGACCCAATCATCAAACATTATGCCCAGGCGGTTCAGCAAAAGATATTATGCGGTGAATCGGGTGCAGGCGTTGGAGAATCCGGGGAAGTTACAGATCAAAGCATTAAAGAAAAAGTACGTGTAATGCAGGGCGTTTACAACGCCACCCTGCTAAGCCATATGGTTTACAGTGAAACCCAGTCCGGCGTGTCAAAATTCGGTGATAATACATCAAGCACCGAACATATCCGCTTACCACGTGAGGTTGTTAGTGGCAACACAGGTTTGTGTATCGAGCTGGCCTTGTTACATGCCAGCATTTATAAGGCAGCAGGACTTAATCCTGTGATCTTTTTAGTTCCCGGACATGCCTATCCAGGAATAAAAGTAGGCAACCAATACATCCCAATAGAATCAACAGGTATAGGAGGCGTTGGATTAGGAGGAATTATGAGCGCCGACCAAGCCCTGAAGAAAGGATTGGAAGAGCTAAAGACATTTTATGAAGAATCAAGTAAAGGTAATCCCCAATACCAGCTCCTGGACATTGATCAACTTTATTCACAAGGGTTCAAGGACATGGAATTAAAACCCGATCCAACTTTAGCAGACGAGACTGATAAGATACTCCAGACCTGGCCTACCTGCCTTATAAGCGCATTAAATCAACCTGCACGCGCCGCCGCCTATGCATCGCGTCCGCGACCAAAGCCCAGAACCAGGTCAACGGAATATACAACTTCGAACTGGCAGAGAGGTGCTATCAACACGATAAGTTTTAGCTATCCTGGCAGCTGGCCGGTATACCCACACCCGGTAGCACAGATACCATTCCTGATAGCGGCAGCTATATCTCCTGATAAAACAGCCCAGGTTGAAACGTATCACGTGGCTGCCCAAAATCCGGAACAGGCTATTTATTATATAAAAATGGCAGTTAACAGAATGGGAGAAACTGTGCAGTATTCAGAGACCGGCTCAGAAAACAACCTAACCCGCTTTAACGGAACCACCTATAACAACGGCATAACGCTCACCTGGGTAGGCTATTTCCGCAACGGCTACGGTGGCGTCGATGGCGTTATTGTAGGAACAACCGGGGGCGGTAACAGGGCCGTTCTTAACGAAATTGTTAATTCAATCAGGTAATTCTTAAATCGTGATAGTATGAAAGCCTTATTTAAAAAATCAAGCATCAGCTTCCTTACCATATTAACTATTTTATTAACTGCAAACAATTCGTTCGCGCAGGACCCGACCAATCAAATTCAGGAATTTACTGTAAAGATAGACAAGCTCGGAGATGCATCATGGGAGGTATCCGAAAAAATGACCCAGTCTCAATGGGAATCATTTAAACAGGGCCCCCTGGTAAATGATCCCTCCATCACTAAACGTAACATGGAGCGCTCTATGTCTGCATACGTTATCGAGGATTTTAAGAGAGACTTGGACGAGATGAACAGGGCAGTAAAAATGAGCTTTACAGTAAAGGCAATGGCAACCTATAAAGGAAGTGGCCACTGGGAACTAAAATTGGATTCAAAAAACCCTCAGATAACTAAACTTGCTGATAATGGGCAAATGATGATCTCCAATACCGCTATAAATGGACAACTGATACAGCAAATATTTAAAGTATATTTTCCTGAAGGGGCAAGTAATATCCAGCAAAGCACCGATTCGTTTGGTAAAGCCCTGTTTACATATTCAAGTGGCGGGGGTATCGGTACTTATTTCTCATGGAACAATATTGTGGGCATACTATTTATCGTCGCGGCAGCTGTAACTTTTTTAAAAACATCCAAACAGCAAAAAGAGAGCATTAATATATTTATGAACAAACAGATAACCAACTCGTAATAGGTTCGGCGCAACAACTTAAAGAGCGATAATACATGTTATCCCCAAAAATACTAACGCTGATTTGCCTGCTCACGGCAATAAAAGCCCCGGCACAAATCAATATTATCTTAAAAGGCGATACCCTGATATTACCTAACGGAGCAAAGTTCTGGAAGGGTGAAGAAGTTACTTTAGGAAACGGATCAATGCCGGATGGATCATTCCTTTATATTTATGCACCCGAAATGCTGCGTATAATGAAAAAAAAGCCCTTAGGTTCGATTTTTTCTTCGAGAAAGGCTATCATTAAAAAGTTCCAAAAAGACGGGGAATACAAACAGGGGTATTCCTATAATATCATTGTGCTTAATTTTGGAGATATCAGAAACTACTGGTGTGATGTGCTGGCGGCGGTTGAAAGTAAAGAACTTGTTAATGTTTATCATAGTTCAGAACCTACGGTAAATCATCCGGCTACAGAGACCCGTAAAACTGAGAAGCATACGAAAAAGAAAAATAACAAGCCTGCTGTCTTTTGAAATAACTTAATGGCTTGCATCGATTACTTGCCAATACAGAAAGTAAAGTAGCACTGACAGTCAATGAATTACGGGGTTTGAGTTACAAATGAGTAACAAAAAAGAATATACGAATTAATTTATTGAAAATCAAGATGTTAATAACTTTATTTTTGCCCACTTTCTGTCAGAAAGTAAAGTTATATTGATTTTCAATCAGTTAGCCATTTTTGAGTTACAAATGAGTAACAAAATGTGTGCTTTTCAAATTTTATAAATGAAGTGTCTGCGGCGCTTAAATACCATTATAACCGATCAATGTAGTGATGTATCCTGGCCAGCAGTTCTTCAAAATCCGGCTGACCATTGTAGTACAGTTTCGCAGTAGCGGCATATCGCTTTTTAAATGAAGCCCTGAGTTCTTCGTCGCTCAAAAGGAAAGCTTCGTTCTGGTTTACCGGGATAGCGAAATCGGGCTTTGGAAAACGGTCTTCCTTATGCTGCAAATATTCGGGCGTTTCAATAAAGGCCAAAACATCTTCCCGTCCAAGCAGATTGTACACATCGTAATACTGGCGCATAAAGTTGACGCCCGTATTGCCTGTCTCCTGCTCTCGGCGGAATTTGGTTGCGATGGTTTGCAGCTTTTCAACAAATGTATAACCGGGATGGTAACAGGCAATGTTCTTAGCCCGGTTATCAATGATCTCGATCCCCTGCCCCACGGCGCGATCATAGGCCCAGGAACTGATGATTAACTTTTCATTCGGGGTTACCCGGTCAAAACCAGCTTCCAACAATATGCCTTCCTTAATACCTTCTACCGGATCGATTAAGTTGTCATAAAATAGGCGTATTCCCCCGCTGGAATAAGATTTGGTATTGTCAAAGTCTGTATCACGTTCTACCCGAACGATACCATCGATCTGAATATCCTCTGCCAGCCAGTCATAAAAATTCTTGCGGGCGGCAACATTGCCTGGTTTTTCATTTTTCGGATTCTCGTTCACCTTTTGGTCTTCCGGCGGCTTGATGTGAATATCGATATCCTCCGAAAAACGTTCGATGATCTTATAGCCTTTGGAAAGTGAGGTCCCGCCTTTGAGTTCAAAATCATAGCCTTGCGCTTTCAAACCATAAAGTGCGTGCATGATCCAGTAGTCTTTTTCTACCAGAGCGGCATCGATACCCTTTTCCTCCCCTAAGATACGAAGCAGGTCTCTAAATTCGGAATGTTGGTGAAGGTATCCGGCCATGATATTTATGCAAAAAGGGGAGCAAGTAAACGTTTGGCCTTACCTGTTCCATATTGGTCGAGTGTAAACTTCAGCTCTTGCTTATCCATGCTACGGGCCTTTG
>JAFAKI010000337.1 GCA_019235595.1 Mucilaginibacter sp.
TCTTTATCACTTACTTTAGGCAAAGCTGTGCAGTAAGCCTTTACCGCAGTAACACGCCATGATTCTTTAGTTCTTTGTGTGATATAAAACGAGAACCCGCTTATAGCGTCATAAATCTTTGTATTGTCTGCCTGAGCAGGTGACTGCAGCATTCCGAGCATTTTCATAATGCCTTGTTCGCCCAAAGCGATGGTCTTTTCGGCATTGGTATTCAGGTCGGCTTCCTTAATAGCGGGCTCTTTGTCCAATATCGCGTTGATGCTGCTGTCCTGCGCCTTTGCAAGCGTGGTGATCAGTGACATAACAGCAATTGATATAAATATTTTTTTCATGATGGTGATCTCAAACTTGAATTAAATGGTCCATGGTCCGCGAAGTGGCGGGAATATCAAACGGTTTGCACCTTCGTCATCAATAAACTCCTGCTTTACAGGATCGAATTTCAATGAACGTCCTAAACGCAATGCTACCAATCCCATATTGACAATAGTGCATGAACGGAAACCGTTTTGCTCGTTCAGTGCAAACTTCTTCCTGTTCTTTACCGCGTCGATAAAGTCTGTCACCTGTGGTTCTGGGTCAGGGAAGGCAGCCAGTTTTCTTTCCAGATCAGGTATATCTGATTTAAAGCCCGTATACAGTTTACCCTTCGGACCCTCGATATAAGGCACGCCCTCTACACTGCCTTCGCCATCTAATATGATTTTGCAACCATCGGCATAAGTATAGGTGATCTTGCGCCAGGTGCCCACCGCATCCATATTTTGTTGCGGTGCATCTAGCTCGACGCTTACGGGACTCGTGTCATCCTTTCCCAGGAAATATTGAATAGGGTCGAGATAATGCTGTCCCATATCGCTCAAGCCACCGCCGTCATAATCCCAATAGCCTCTGAAAGTTTGGTGTACACGGTGCGGATGGTATGGTTTATAAGGCGCCGGCCCCAGCCATGTTTCATAATCCAGTTCGGGCGGAACAGGCATTTGAGGCAGGTTGGTTTTACCTACCCAATAAAATTTCCAGTCGAACCCTGTATGTCTACCAACAGTCACTGTTAACGGCCAGCCAAGCAAACCGCTTTCCACCAATTTTTTTATCGGCTTAACCGTGGTGCCCATGCCGTAAAAATTATCGGAGAATCGGAACCAGGTATTCAACCTGAAAATTCGTCCGTGCTGTTGTACGGCTTCCATTACACGTTTGCCTTCACCAATGGTGTGGGTCATTGGTTTTTCACACCAGATGTCTTTTCCGGCGCGCGCTGCATCGGCGGCCATAATACCATGCCAGTGAGGAGGCGTAGCGATGTGCACAATGTCTACTTCCGGCAGCTGTATCAGCTCGCGGTAGTCACTTAGCATCTTTGCACCGTTATTCAGCATAGCCGATGCTTCCTGTAAGTGGTTCTTATCCACATCACAAATAGCTACTACTTTGGTATTGCCATAAGGGATGTGGTTTTTCCCCATACCGCCCACGCCGATGATGCCCTTAGTGAGCTGATCGCTCGGGGCGATGTATCCTTTACCCAAAACAAAGCGGGGAACAATGGTAAAAGCCGCCGCTGCTATAGCCGACTTTTTGAGGAACTCCCGCCGGGTGTCTAATTTCTTTTCTTCCATGTATTGGTTGATTAAGTTGGATTTCGTTGAAGTTGATTGGGTTGGATTAAGTTGATTGAGTTGATTAGGTTAAAACTTAATCAACCACTTAACTCAATCAACTTAATCAACCAACCTACAACTCCCTTATAAAAATGTTTTTGTAATACGCCTTATCACCATGATCCTGTAAGGCTATTTCTCCGATTTTGGCCTGGCCGTAATCCGGATAATCTTTCCATTTGCCTTCGGTGCGTTTTTTGTTCCAGTCGTCGCTCCAGGCTTCGAACTCAACAATCTTTTTACCGTTCAGCCAGTGTTCAACATGTCCTTTTCTGAAAACGATCCTGCTGGAGTTCCATTCTCCCTGAGGTTTCAGTACTTTTTGGTCATTTGCAGGATGCATGGCGTAATCAGCGCCGGCTTTTTGCCATTCTTCCAGCTTCTGAGGGAAGCCTATGTCGTCTATTATTTGGTATTCCGGGCCTGTTTCATAAGGTGCGTGCCATTTCGGGCCTTCCACCACATGGTACATCACGCCGCTATTGCTGCCTTTGTCTACTTTCCATTCCCATTTTAATTCAAAATCGGTGTATTTCCTGTCGGTCACTATATCACCTCCGGAGGCATCTTTAGCAGCTCCCAGGCATACCAGGGCGCCATCTTCCACCTCCCAGTTTTTAACCGGGCCGGTTTTGTTGTAGCCATGCCAGCCTTTTAAAGTTTTGCCATCAAAAATGCTGATCCATCCTGTGATTTTGCTTACGATAGGTTTTTTAGGTTTGGGAACGGTGAAAGCAACTGAGGCTGCACCGATCAATAGAAATAACGGTAATCTGAACTTGGTCTTCATTTTGCGTTTTTTTAATAATTGGTTTATAAGTAGAAACAGTTTTAAAAACTGTCAGGGTAAATTTAAAATATTCAGGATAAATACTATCCCTTAAATTAAATATTCAGCCAATACGTCCATTTGATCACCAATTGCCTGTTTTTAGGGGTATAAGGCGTTGGGATCGAGTTCTCACCATACACAATAAATATATCCGAGGCCGGCTTATAACGCCATTGGAACCGGGTATTGATATTCATATTCCGCTGCTGATCGTCGTATTGCACGTAGGTGGTAAAATAAAGCGTATTGGTAAACGTAATGTCTACCTTCGGGCCGATCAGCGTAAACCGGGTATCGCCATAAGGGGCAGGCAAACGCAGATTGGTGTAGTTGGCGTTGACAGCAATATTCACATAAGGCTGAAAGCGGTAACCTATTGTCCCGCTAAGTGTAAGCCGGTGACCGTTATCGTAATATCCGCCAAAAATACTTTCCAACTGATAGGTAAATACACTCTGAGGTTTGGATACCACGAGTATATCCAGAGAATTATAGCGATGCTGAGAACCTATTGCCAAACTATCCTTGCCGGTATTGGTTGGGTCAAAAGGCTGCTGCAGTTTCACATAATCGTTTATGCCTGAAATAGTGACAGTACTGCGATCGCGGAAGGTGGTGATGAATGATAACACGCTTTCGTTATCTGTCCGGTTAAAGCTTTCGCTAAAGAAATAGTTGGAGTTGACCTGTATGCCGTAGCTCAGCACAGCCGTTTTCTTCGGGAAGAAGTTGCGTAGTATCAGCGGGTTCAATTTGATATACCCTACGCGTGGTACATAACCCACGGCAGCATTATAGTTTTTGCCTACATACTCTTCCTGCATGTACAGCGTCCAGTATTTGCTCAGGTATTGCAGGTGATCAGCAAACACAAAATCATGTCCTTCTTTACCCGGAGTGAATGACTTTAAGCCCAGCAATTTGCCCGTCCAGATATTGCTTCTGGATGCCAGGTTAAACTCCATGCCGATATTGCGGTTGTAATCGTTAGGGCCGATAGTTGACCCTGAGGGAGCTTCCGTTACCTGCTTATTGATAAACATAAAGCCGATATTGGAGCGATCAAGCACCCTTCTTTGGAGCGTGATCGTGCCATAGTTTCCCGCGTCCAGGCCGCCAGATTCCGAAGTGCCTGTTTGAATATCCATCAAGCCGATGCGCCAGTCTTTATCCAGCTTCCCGGTCATTCTCGCGCCAAAATCAATAGGCTGATTTAAGCCGATGCGCCTTGAAAAAAATGGCCTGGTATCCGAATAACCGAAGTTGGAGAACAGGTCGCCATTCTCCAGGAAGAACTGCCTTTTCTCCGGAAAGAAAAGCTCATAACGGCTCAGGTTGATCACCTGCTGATCGACGTCCACCTGTGAGAAATCAGGGTTAACGGTCATATCCAGGTTAAGCGAGGGCGATAAAGCTACCTTGGCATCCCCGCCAAACTCCTTTTTGAACGCTGCTGATGTGTTAGCCTTATAGTCTTTGGTAACGCCCGCCAATGCATACGGTATGATGGATACGTTACTAGTCGAGGTAGGCGGCGCCTCATCCCAAACCAAAACCCCTGTGTAAGCCAAAGACGCAGTCGGAAACTGCCTCGGAACAGGTGCCCATGCTGATTTCTCTGCACCCTTCAGGTCGTTGCGGCTGAAGTTGATGCCCCATTCCTTGATGCCTTTTTTATAGCGGATGCTCTTAAACGGAATGGAAGCCTCGAACACCCATTTGTTAGGATAATTTTTGACGGATGATGTCCATTTGTTGTCCCAATTAAGGTCGACACTCCCACCCGAATACATGCTGCCGTCCCATTGGGCGCCTTCGGCGTTGGCGCCAAACGTAAAGCCATCGGTACGGGCATCAAAGGGGTCGATGAAGAAGATAAAGTTATCGTTCTTCACAAAGCTAAAGTCGCGCTTAAGCGACTCCACCATGTTCGGACCGGGGATGGTGGTATAGCAAACCGCAAGAATGTACAGGTTATGATCATCATAAGTCATGCGCACCACGGTGGGTATGGTAGCAAGACTGGTATCCATTGGCAATACCATGTGAAAGTTCACAGCCGAGTCGGCCTGTTGCCAGGCGGGTTCATCACCTATGCCATCAACCACAATGTTTGACGTTGCGCGGCGGATATGATATTTATAGGAAGCATTTTTTTTCTGTGCGAAAGCACAGAAAGTCAGCATACAACTGAATAATAGAAGGGGTATTTTATAACGGGCAGAGTTGTAAAAGCCTTTCAATATTGCGTTTTATAAAAGTTGAGAAATAGAATAATTGGGTGGCTTAAGATAGGAGCAAAAATCGTTTTTTTAAAAAGTTTGTGTATTTGATACAATATCTTTACAAAGTGGACACGATTAAGTGGATTTGTGAGATTTTCAGGATTCTTGTCGCAGTGATATTGCTGTAAGGATGTTGTACTTGTCCTTGCGCTCGTCTGTGACGAGTGCTTAACATGGTTCAGCGTCTGTGACGCGATACAATCGCAATACCATATTAAGCACTGATTGCAAATCAGCGCAAGTATCTTTACAAAATCAACGTGGTAGACTACGGCAGCAAATCCGTTACCTTGGAGTGTTTCCTCTTAAAATATCTGCGGAAATCAAGGACTATACCGGC
>JAFAKI010000141.1 GCA_019235595.1 Mucilaginibacter sp.
CTTTTCGATATTAAACTTTATCAAACAAGCAAATGTTAAAACGTGTACTAGTTTTAGATGATAATCAGGATATTCTGGACGTTGTTCAGGAAACCTTGTCTTACGAAAAATTTGAAGTAAAGAGCACTTCAAATAGTGACGAAGTCATGTCGCTTGTTAAGGAGTTTGATCCTGATCTGATCATACTGGATTATCGGGTGGCCGGGACCAACGGCGGCGAAGTTTGTAAACAAATCAAATCGCATCCGGACTTTAATGATAAACCGGTAATTATTTTCTCAGCATATATTAATCACCAGGACGAGATCATGGCCTACGGATGTGATGCCGTAATTAATAAGCCTTTTGATTTAGCGGAACTAATTGATAAAGTAAACGACCTTATTAATCAAGTTTGATTACTTTTATACCATCCCCTGTTAAAGCAACTAATTTTCTCTTGTTATTTTGATATGGTTTATGCTAAACCGTGTGAATAATTAAAGTTTAGATTAGTGAAACAAATACCATCCGAAATTTTCAGACCCGCCACCGTAAGATATTGTCGTAAATGCGGTTCTCCTTTTCATTTCCAGTTGCATCGCTCCTGGCTGGTAAAGACATTCCTTTTTTTTCTTCCGCTTAGGATATACTTCTGTGCTAAGTGCCAAAAGGCCAGGTATGTACTTATCAAAAAGAAAAATAAGACGGCTTCTGTTTCTGCATAAAGTTTTGTACTAAAAAAAGGAGCAATTCTGTCCTAAATTTCCGACTATATTTTATTATTTGAGTATTCGATCAAATTTCAATGTGTAAAATAAACACAGGCTGCCCCGTGGTATAGTTATTGTTCACGCTTTTCTTAATACCAAGAAATACATCAACCTGATATGCGCAAAATTATAGTCGTTGACGATAACGAAGATATCCTGGAAATTATAAAACTAATACTTGAAGGTTACGATTACGAAGTTGTCACCCTGGCAGATGGAGGTCGATTATTCGAAAGCATCCGGGAATTTAAGCCCGACTTATTGCTACTCGATATTATGCTGGGCAATATGGACGGCCGTGACTTATGCAAGGCCATAAGGTTAAATGATGAAACCAAAGCCCTGCCGATCATATTTGTATCGGCCAGTCATAATTTATCAGACCGGTTCATGGCCATGGGTTCAAATGTTGATTTTTTAGCGAAACCTTTTGATATCACGGAGTTGGTTGACAAAGTCGCCTTGAACTTGTCTGCCGCCTAATTTTTCTACCCACTATTTATCAGCTGGCCTTTTTACCGGGCTTCGCGTCATTCAGTCCCGCCTTATAAGCAGACAGATATTCTTCATAGTCCTGCTTTACTTGTTTCGCATATTCTTTTGCATATTTCAGTATAGCTTCCTGCCAATCCTTATTATGGCCAAATTCAATCAATTTATCTGCTATAGCCGATCCCTGTCTTCCTGAGCTGCGCAACTGCGCTGATGCGGTTAAAAGGGCCATATCGTCTATTACTAGCTGTATCTCGTCGTACCTGTTTTTAATCAGTTCGAAATTTATTCGGTCTTCTGTAGGTTGCATTTCCTTTATAACATAGCTATTGCCTTTAAAAGTACCAATACCTAAAAGTGCGGGTGATACGTTTTGCATACGATGTGCGATTTGCGTTAAGCGAGTAGCTTCATTTTGCCATTCCGGCTGTTTCACATTCAGGTAAGGTTGCACCGATGATTTCATTTCCTGTTTCATATCCACAAACAAATATTTATTTTTGTTCTTACCGCTTTCTAACAAAAACATATAACGCCTCACACCAATACTTCCGGTGCCTGCTATTCTGAAAGCACAGTCGACCACCTTATAATCTTGTTCTTTAGCAACACTGCTTTCCATCCAGCGATCAATAAATTGGATCAGTTCCTTTTTAAGCTGTTTATCCTCTATCGCAAAATGCCTTTCGCTAGCCAGCAAGCACAAACGATGCTTCTTTTTAACGGTTAACTTCTTAACCAGGTCCTTTGGTTTACGTTCATCAGCCTGGGTTAAAAAAGTGCGGACTATCCCGCTGGCAATGCGCGGATCAATACTAATTGCCTTACCCGTTGCCAATCTTGCAGAATAAGTTTTCAAAAACGATTCAGCCATTTTCGTTGCTTTCTCGGCTTTTATCCCTAAATTATCAAATGCGATAAATATGCTGGTTATCATTCGGGATACTTCCCATAAACATGGCGCGAGCAAGCCCTCATCAAAATCATTCAGATCAAAATAAGCCAATCGGTTATCGCCTTTGTAGCTCCCGTAGTTTTCCATGTGCAGGTCACCGCATACCCAGGTCAGGGGCGATGCCGGAATATGCTCTGCCTTAGAAAAATCCTCATAAAACAGATGACAGGTGCCCCTGAAAAAGCGGTAAACATTTTCGGCCATGCCCGCAAATTTGATTTTTACCATATCGGGCAAGCGGTCCTTATTAAAGGCTACTATTCGTTCATATACATTGTTCATGATGTGCTAAAGCTTTATTTTTATACAAGATAACACTAAATAAAAAAATACCTATCAATATGGAAGAAAGAATAGTCATTGCCTGCTATAAACCCAAACCGGGTAAGGCAGAAGGCCTTAAGGAACTCATGCATCAGCATTTACCCACTTTAAAGAAACAGGGCCTGGTAACCGACAGAGCCTCAATTATGATGGAAGCAAAAGACGGAACCATTATCGAGGTTTTTGAATGGAAGTCGCTCGCAGCGATTGAACAAGCTCATCACAATCCTGCAGTTTTAGAAATGTGGGGAAAGTATGCTGAAGTATGCGACTATATTCCTGTCGCGCAAGTAGCAGAAGCGATGCAAATGTTTTCTGGCTTTCAGCCCTTTGCCTAAGCAATTATTGCTTATTTTTTTATGCCGAATGCCCGCAATTCCTTATCAATCTTTTCATCCCATCGGGCCTGGGCCGTATGGTCCTGGCCATGCCGTGTTTCGGCGTCGTACTGCTTTTGCATGCTGGTGGCTTCGCGCAATGCTTCGAGATATTCTATATTAATAGGACCATAAAAATTGTCGGTCGGCAGCTTCATTTCCTGCAACCTCTTCTTATAATGTTCGCTCACTATTTTTTCAATATCAAAATGCCGTTGCTCGTGGTTTAATATATAACTATCCTGTCCCCCGCCCTTCACCCAGCAATCACTTTTTGCCACGCTTACTTTTATAGCTATATTCACATAAATAACCCCATTTATCACTTCATTCTGTTCGGTGTAACCGATGGTAGAAAATATCTCCGCCTCAAAATGGTTATCCCTCGGCCTGTCCTTAAAATCGGCCCAGGTTAATGGGCGTTTGGCAGAATAATAAATGGTATCTCCTTCAGGTGTTTCGGTATAATCGGTAAAACGCAACTTTACTGCTTTGGCCAATAAAGCATTAGTCTCCGCATTGCTGTTGATCCAAGTATTAAAGAACGACAATGTCCCTTCAATACCGTGCCTCAAAATTTCCTCTGCATCGATAGGTTTACTTTCAGGTCGGGTATAACGAATGCCGCCGGTATAATCCACCAGGTGAATGGTATTGTAGCCCGACTGGAGCGAGAAAGAGAAAATTATTCCCAACCGCCCGCTCACCAAACCATTTTGCAATTTGGTTTCCGTTATCTTAAACTCTTTCAGGATGATCATCACCGGACGCAGACTGGTATCGTGGAGCAAATTGCGGGTAATGAATTGTTTTATGGACACCACAGCACCTCCTTTCAGATCCACTTTTTGTATACCGTTAGAATGATCTGGATTAATGGTGATCAGGCTTGCAACAGCATTGCGATCCTGACGTTCATCCGCAACATCAACGATGTAGAATTCCTTCGGGGTAAAATTAATTTTTTCGTCACGCAGTATAATAGTACCATCAGTTTTCTGTTTAATACCAGACGCCCCGCACAAAAAAATGCTAACAATTGAAAACATTAAGACGATGCTGCGGTTAAATGACATGCTGAATAAAACGGATAGAAGACAATGCTATTATACAGGGGATTTTTTGATGATTTGACTCATAAAGTTTTCCACACCAACAACATACACACCTTGTAATCGTTCAGTAAAATAAAAGTGTTATTCACATTTGTGAATTACTAATGTGGATTGCATTTTTGCGTTATAACTACTTTCGCATATTGATATCTTGCGCTATGACCAAACTGAAATACACTGCCCTATTTGTTCCTGTATTTTTAACGCTAACAGCCAAAGCCCAGCAAGACCCCTCTTTCCAAATTTACAGAACCTATCATGCCGCGTCCGACCTGCTTAGCAAAGGTAAGTATGTTGCCGCAGCTGAGCAATTCCGTTTGGTAGAGCGTTCAAGACTGGAAACCAGCACTCAACCCAAATTTGAGTCTTCGCTTACGCTGGTACAGGAAAACTCACAATACTACGAGGCGGTTTGCTCCCTTGAACTGGGGAATGATGATGCAGAGAGCCTTTTCATGAAGTTTATTAAAGATCATCCTGAAAACCCGCTGGCAAAGGTGGCCTACTTTCAGATCGGTAAATATTACTTTAAACAGGCGAAATATACCGAGGCCTTGCAATGGTTTAATAAGGTAGACGCAGGCGACCTGATAGGCAGCCAAACCATAGAATACAAATTCCGCAAAGGCTACGCTTATTTTGAAACCAACGACTATAAGAATGCACAAATGCTTTTCAGTGAGGTAAAAAATGAGCAGTCGCCCTACACCCAGGACGCGACTTACTACTTCGCTTACATCGCCTACCTGAATAAAGATTATCATCTGGCACTGGTCAACTTTGAAAAGCTAAAAAATTCAAAGAAGTACGAGAGCAGTTATCCATACTATATCACGGCTGTTTATTTTCTTGATAAACGCTATAATGACGTAATCAGCTATGCGGTGCCGATCCTTAAGACCACGCATCAGCAGCACGAAACCGAGATGCTGCGCATTGTGGGCGCATCTTACTTTGCTAAAGCTGATTACGATAACTCAGTAAACTATTACAGCCGCTTTGAAGATCAGGATCGCGGCAAAACCCAGAACACACAGGACAGCTACCAGATGGGTTACGCCTATTTTAAAGTGGGCAATTACGCCAAATCTGCCAGTGAGTTGGAGAAACTGGTTGACCAAAACGACATCTACGCTCAAAACGGTAATTACACGCTGGGTAATGTTTTTCTGAAAATGAAGAACAAGCAGAGTGCCCGTAACGCTTTCTTCGTGGCATCAAAAATGAATTTTGATCCGCAGTTACAGGAAGATGGCTTGTTTGAGTATGCAAAGCTTTCTTACGAGCTCGATTTTAATACCCAGGCGCTGGATGCGACACGATTATATCTGAAAAATTACCCGCAGTCGCGCAGGACTGATGAGGTAAAAGTCCTGCTTGGTGAAGAGTTGTTGAACTCCAAAAACTACAAAGAGGCGGTTGAAATATTAGAGCCTATTCCTAACAAAACGGCAAGCGCTAAGGCTGCTTATCAAAAGGTGACTTACTACCGCGGTTTGGAATTTTATAACGAACGCGCTTTTGAAAATGCTATAGGTATTTTCCTCCGCTCGCTAAAATATCCGTCAGACAAAAAGACCGAAGCTTTAACAGTTTATTGGATGGCTGAAGCGATGTTCGAAGTACGCAAATACAGTGAATCAGTTCAAAACTTTGAGCGTTTCCTCGATATGGATGCAGCTAGCGAAACAGCCGTTTATAACTATGCCAACTACGCGTTAGCATATGCCGCTTTTGGCGATGAGCAGTACAAAAAGGCAGCGCACTATTTCGAGAAGTTTTTGGCAGGTGGTGAAAAGGACCGGAATACCATTAACGATGCGGTTACCCGTTTAGGCGACAGCTATTTTGTGCTAAAAGAATATGGCAAAGCCCGTGAAAACTATGACAAGATCATTGCACAACATAGCAAAGGAGAAGATTACGCTTTGTTCCAGCGTGGTATGATCCAGGGACTGCAGGGATCGCCCGACGCGAAGATCAGTACGCTGACTGACGTATTAAGCCTTTTCCCTAACTCGGACTACGCGGATGACGCTTCCTTCGAGATCGCTTACACCTACTTCCTGAAGAATGATGGCTCGATCGCCAAGCAGGATTTGCAAGCGATGATACAAAAGTACCCGCATAGCAGCTACATCCCGCGCGCGCTGGTTACTATTGGCTTGATTGATTATAACGCGGGTAATGATGACCTGGCAGTTGAATCGTTCAAAAAAGTAATAGCCGATTATTCGTCAACCGATGAAGCTAAACAGGCACTGAAACAGATCGAAAAGATTTACACTGATAAAGGTGATGCACAAACGTTTATTACCTACGCACAAAGTACACCAATCGGCAACTATACGGCGGCTGACCAGGAAAACATCCTGTTCACTGCAGCTAACAACCTTTATTTGAAAGGCGATTGGAACGGAACGGTACAGGCGGTGAGTGCTTACCTGGACAAATTCCCGAACAAACCGATCTATGAAAAACAGGCACACTTCATCCGGGGCCAAAGCTTGATCAATCTGAAACGTGGCGACGAAGCAGTGGCCGATTTCAATGTGATATTGAACGACTGGACCAGCGCTTATACCGAAAAATCGCTGATCAGCATGTCCAACTGGGAGATATCTCAAAAGAAATATAACGAAGCCATCGCTTACCTGAAAAAACTAGAGATCAACTCAGAATATAAAGCCGATTATTCATACGCGATCAACAACCTGCTGTTGTGTTATGCGCAAATGAAAAGCCCTGATGATGCTTTGAAATATGCCAAACTGGTTCGCGAGTATGAGAAATCGTCACAGGAAGACAAGTTTAAAACAGGCTTATACTCTGGTATAGCTTACCTGCAAAAAGGTGATACCACATCGGCAGTTAAGGAATTTAACTACACTGTAGCCAATACCAAAACCATTGCTGCTGCTGAAGCAAAATATAACATCGCCCAGATAGAATACAACAAAGGCAGATACAAAGCATCGCAAAAAACCTGTTTTGATCTGGTAAAAGAACTGCCGAACTATGATTACTGGGTAGCTAAAACTTACATCCTGCTAGCCGACAACTATGCAGCGCTGAAGGACAACTTCCAGGCGAAGGCGACACTGCAAAGTATCATAGATAATTACAAAGCTGACGACGATATTTTACCGACAGCGAAGGCTAAACTGGAAAGATTAAGTCCGGGAAGTTCAAAGTCGATCAAACAGGAAACCCAACCGGATACTACTAAAAACTAATTAACAGGATAACAAAGAAATAGGAAAAGACAAGCAATGATCAGATCAAGACATATATACACGCTGCTTACCTTAGTAATAGTATTTTACTTTGCTCCTGCTAACGCACAAGTTAAAACTGCTACTAAAAATAAAAAGACCGCTTCGGCAAAGAAACCTGCAGTAAAACCAAAAACTGCCGCTCAGGATACCACTAAAAAAGGCGGACAGGGACAGGCTAAAAATAACAATCCCGGTGGTTTATCAGAAGAAGTGGTTGTTACGACTGCTTATAAACCCGTTTTGGCCGATGCGGTAAAAATTCGTCGCAACCCTGATCTGGAAGATAAAACGCCGTTCAAGGCGCCGTTGACCTACTTTCCGCTAGATAAACGATTGGAGCGCAATACCGACATCCGCCAGCTGGAGGCTATGCAAATGCCTAAAGAGGAGGACTCTATTCCATCCAACAATTATGCACGTATAGGGGTTGGTAACTTAAAAACCACATTCGGCGAAGTTTACATCAATAACGGCCAGGACCAGGTAATGCAAGTGGGTGGTTTCGCCCGGCATATTTCCCAATCGGGCAGCATCCCCAAACAAAACGAAATCCGCGATGAAGCAGCTGTGTTTATAAAAGGCATCGCCGACGATAATGATATCACTGCGCGTATCGGTTACAACCGCCGTGGGACTTACTTCTATGGGTTTGATCCATACAATCCGCCAAAAGCATACAACCCCTTACAGCAACACTTTAATACGATAACCGGAGCTGTAGAGGTGGCCAAAAAGTTTAAAGACGAACAAAATGCTTTTACTTACGCGGCTAAAATAGATGGTTATTTGTGGAATAATGCTTTCGCAACAAAAGAAAACAACATCGTACTGAGCGGTTTTATTAATGAAACCGTTAACCAGTTTTATGCAGGTTTAGGTGGCTCGTTGGACATCAGCTCGCAAAAAGACAGCGCTTATTCTATCAGCAACAACCTGGTGAGATTGAACCCTTATTTAAAATTCCAGGGCGACAATTACAAGATCGATGCAGGCTTGAACCTGGTGAGGGGATTTGGCGTCACAACCAAAGCATACATCTTCCCTGCTGCCAAACTGGAATTCCAGGTGATACCAAAATATGTACGCCTGTTTGCTGAGGTGAAAGGTGACGTTAACAAAACTTCATTGCGTGACCTGTCCGAGGAGAATCCATTTATCGAAAACAATCTCCGTATACAGAATTCTGTAACGGGACTAGGCGGAAGTCCGATCTTAAACTCTGTCGACAGGCTCGACCTGGCTGCGGGTTTAAAAGGCACGGTAGCTCCTGGTGTTGGTTTTAAAGTCACCGTATTCAGGAACAGGGTGAAGAATATGCCATTACTGCTGCTTGACTCCAATACATACAACCACAACCAATTTGGAATTGTGTACGACAACGGTACAGCGACCATCACTGGCATAAACGGAGAACTGGATGTTAAAGCATCGGACGCGGTGAGTATATTTGGCCGCGTTGAATATAAAGATTATAAAATGGCCAGTGAGGCTGAACCATGGAACCTGCCGAAGTTTAAACTGACCGCAGGTACCCAGCTACATATTACCAAACAGCTGAGCATTAACGGAACATTCTTATTCAGGGGTGATGCTTATGACCGGACCATGCCGGTTACAACCAGCGTTGGCGGGGTTACTACTACGCATTACAACCTGGTGCCTATCAGCTCATTTGCTGACCTGAGCGGCGGTGTAGAGTATAAAATAAACAACATATTCTCGATTTTTGGACAAGTAAACAATATACTGAACAGTAACCCGCAAATATGGCGCAACTACCAGGCATATGGCTTCAATGTGTTCGGTGGCGTGGGCGCTCATTTTTGAGTTGTGTGATTTGTGATTTACTGTTACTTTTAGCGGAATGGATTTAGCCGTATATATAAGTGAATTATTAGGACTAGAAGGCGAAGTAAATGTGCCGGGAATTGGACGCTTTGCCCAAACCCGCATCAACGGCTACTATAATGAAAAAGAGAACAAATTCTACCCGCCGACCCATAAAATAAATTTTGATCCGGAACATCAGGCAGACGATAGATTAGCCACTTTCATTTCGGACAAAAAGAACATCTCGCTGGCCTCGTCAAAATATTTTATAGAAAAATATGCGAACGGGTTAAAGCAGCAAGTCGCGCTGAACAGGGTGGATGTTGCGGGCATCGGGCAGCTTTATCTGAAGGGCTCAGCCATTGGGTTTAGCGAGGACGCCCCGTCCAAAGAAACTGATCCTGCGTTTTTTGGCCTGAAACCGGTAAATGTAGAAGCGTTAGTCCAAAAGGCATCAGTAAGGTATGCTGCACCTCCGGTTAAGGTCAATGAAGAGCAAGCTGCCCCTTCTATTGCCGACCAGGTAATGACGGAACTGGTTAAAGACAGGATTCCGCCTGCGCCGCCCAAACCTACCGTTATTGAAGAAACCGAAGTACAACCTGAAGAGGAATACACTTATGAAGAACCGGTTCGGCGCAGCAACAATATCTGGATAGCTATTCTACTTATACTGATCATTGCCTTGCTGGCACTGTTGGGGCTTTACAAATACAAGCCTGAGTGGTTTGACCGTTCTAAAGATAAACCACAAACTTTTGTGGCAGTAGATACCACCGCTGATCAACCGGCAGATCCAAAAGCGAAAACCGCTGATCCGACTAAAAATGCAGCCACCAAACAGGATTCCCTGGCTAAGGCAACTGCGCTTGTTACAACCGCAGCCGTTGATACTGATGCAGTAGAACATTATGAAATATCAGGTGGGGCATATAAATCACTCAACAGGACTTATGAAGTTGTAAAGCATTACCAGGATGTTGGCTTACATCCAAGAGTATTGAAACATGTAAAAGGCAATTTGTACAAGATTTCGTTAGGTACTTATTTTAATAAAGAGCAAGGGCAAAAAGCGGTAGACAGTATTAAAACTGCTACCAGGCTTACAGACATTTTGTTAGACACTTATAAACCGAAAAAATGATGCTATTAGCACAAATAACTGATACGGCGCATAAAATACTGGCCGACACATCAAAACATTTACCTACAGTACCCGGGCAAGGAGATGACCTGCGATTCGGCGACCTGCTGATCAAAGGTGGTTGGGTGATGATACCGATCGGATTCCTGGCGGTACTGGGGCTGGTCATATTTTTTGAAAGATATTTCACTATCCGCAAAGCGGCTAAAGACGAATCGAATTTGATGGGGCAGGTACGTACCAGTATTTTAACCGGCAAGCTGGAGTCGGCTATTGCTATTTGCCGTAACAGCAACTCGCCATTGGGCCGTATGCTTCAAAAAGGTTTGCTACGTATCGGTCGCCCTATAAAAGATATTGAAGGTGCAATTGAAAACGTGGGTAAGCTGGAAGTTTCCAAACTCGAGAAAAACATTAGCATATTAGGTATTGTTGCCGGTATAGCGCCGATGTTCGGGTTCCTGGGAACAATTGCCGGGGTTATCAAAATATTTTATGATATATCCAAGACTGACAACATCAGTATGGGCGTTATATCTGGTGGTTTGTATGTGAAGATGGTAACGTCGGCAGCCGGCCTCATGGTGGGTATCGTAGCCTATGTATGTTACCACATTCTGCAAATGATGGTAGATAAAGTAATCTTGAAACTGGAAACGGATGCTATTGAATTTATCGACCTGTTAGAAGAACCAAGCAAATGAATTTAAGAAAAAGACATCAGCGCGTATCGGCTGAGGTGCATACCTCGGCAATGAACGATATTATGTTCTTTCTGTTGCTTTTCTTCCTGATCGCGTCGACCATTACCAACCCGAACGTGATCAAATTGATGCTGCCAAAATCTTCATCAGGCAAGGCGGTTTCTAAAAAGACCATTTCGGTAACTATAGACAAGGACCTGAAATACACCGTCAACAACAAACCGATTAAAGTAGAGGATTTGCAAGCCACCCTGATGGGTTTTAAAAATGTGGCAACAGAATTGACGATAGTTTTATCAGTAGACAGATCAGTAGCCATTCAAGACGTGGTTCAGGTAATGGACGTAGCACAGAAATTGAATATAAAACTTGTTCTGGCAACAGAACCTAAAGGATAGTTGGCAGTTAGCAGTAGGCAGTTGGCAGTTAACAGTGGGCGGTTGGCAGTACGCAGTTAGCAGTAAAAATTACTTAATCACGCATAGTAACAGGCAATTATTGAAAAGAGTTATCAAGTTGCAGAAAGCAGCAATGCAAGGTGCCAACTGCGAACTGATAACTGCAAACTGGAAGAAGATGGAATACTATCAGGAAGAGAATAATTACCCGAAAGCATTTTTAGCTACAGGCATCATTATGGGAATATTGATCGCCTTGTGCTATTTTATTGTGTTTCATAATCCCCCTCCGCAAGAGATAGGTACTGGCGGTATATTGGTGAATTATGGTACAACTAATGAGGGCATGGGCGACGATTATATGAGTACCGAGGAGCCTTCGAAATCAGAACGGCCAAATCATACCCGTCCGACAAAAATCACCAAAGCCCCGGTTACTCCACAAAAAACTCAGGAGGCAGCGAGCGATAAAAAGGTAGTTACCCAAACCACCGAGGATGCGCCAGAGGTAAAGGACAATGCGAAAAAACCGACTACTGCTCCTGTTTCACAAGCGGTTGCCAAACCCGCTAAGCCAACTCTTAATCAGAATGCATTATACAAGGGTAAACCCACAGGCGGAACAGGCAATGGTGACGGAACGACCAATACTCCCGGTAATCAGGGTAATCCAAATGGGTCAAACCTTTCCAATAATTATAATGGTACCGGTTCCGGTAATGGTGGCTTGAATATGGCTCAGCGTAGCTTTACATCACCTCCAAGTGTAAGCGACGACAACAGCCATACCGGTAAAGTGGTGATTGACATCCTTGTAGATAAAAACGGCAATGTGATTGACGCACAAGCTGGCCGAGGTACGACTATTTCCGATAATAATCTTGTACGCCGATGCGAAACCGCTGCCAGAAACGCAAGATTGAATTCAGCGGAAAACGCACCAGACCAACAGAAGGGCACTATTATTTTTGTGTTTAAACAAAAATAATATTCTTTTAGCCTATAGCCGTTAAACGTTACACCACGGTTTTGTCCTAAATTTGCATTCCAAACCATAGGCTATCGACTATGGACCATCGACTATGGACTACAAAACCACCCTCCACTACCTCTACAGCCAGCTCCCCATGTTCACCCGGGACGGGCCTTCTGCTTTTAAGAAGGACCTGACCAATACGATTGAGCTATGTAAACGTCTTGGCGATCCGCATAAGAAGTTCAAAAGCGTACACATTGCCGGTACCAACGGGAAGGGTTCAACCTCGCACATGCTGGCCGCCGTTTTGCAAACGGCAGGTTATAAAACAGGGTTATACACTTCACCCCATCTGAGAGATTTCCGCGAACGCATTCGCATCAATGGTCAGATGATCAGCGAAGACCACGTGATCGATTTTGTAAAAGACCACCGCCAGGATTTTGAAGATATCAAACCTTCCTTTTTTGAAATGACCGTCGCTATGGCCTTTGATGCCTTTGCAAGAGCCAAAGTGGATATAGCAATTATAGAAGTTGGTTTGGGTGGCAGACTTGATTCGACCAATGTGATTACCCCTTTGCTCTCGGTGATCACCAACATTGGCTGGGACCATATGAATATGCTTGGCGATACTTTGCCTTTAATCGCTGGAGAAAAGGCTGGGATTATAAAAAAAGAGATTCCCGTGATCATAGGCGAATATCAGTCTGAAGTTGCAGATGTATTCATCAACAAAGCAAAAGCAGAAAATGCGCCGATCAGTTTTGCATCGGAAGAATGGGAGGTTTTGAAGTCGGAAGCCGGAAGTCAGAAGTCAGAAGTCGATTTGGAATATTTAGAATTTGAGATTCAAAAAAAAGACTCTGAACTTAAGACTCAAGACTTAAGACTGGATCTCCCCGGTACTTACCAGCTTAAAAATGTAAAAACTGTTTTATCCATAACGGAAGAATTACGCCACCAGGGCTTTGCCATAAGCGATGGGCAGATCAAAACTGCATTGATTCAGGTAAAAGCACTTACTGGTTTGCATGGCCGCTGGGAAATATTGAACCATCATCCGCTTACCATTTGCGATACCGGCCATAATCCGGAGGGCATAATGGAAGTGTTAAAAAATATTGAAAGCACGCCTCATGAAAATCTGCATATCGTGATGGGGGTGGTAAATGATAAAGACATCAGCAAAATACTAGCCATGCTGCCCAAACATGCTACCTACTATTTCTGCCGACCCGATATACCCCGGGGGCTTGACGCTGAACTCCTGCAGCAAAAAGCCGAAAGCTTTGGTCTTCACGGCGAAATCTACGTATCTGTAAAAGCTGCTTTAAAAACAGCGCAAAATCATGCCGATAAAAACGACCTGGTGTTTGTGGGTGGAAGTACTTTTGTGGTTGCGGAAATTGTCTGAACTATGATTTGAATGATTAAATGCAGATATGAAATTTTTAAATCATAGTAAGTCAAAAAATCATTCAAATCATAGTTCAGATTATTATTTTTTAATTTAACGATGAACAAAACAACGTTTTCTGGGTTGTCATAGAGACAGTTGTTAATTTTATTAAGTGTTACTTAATAGCTCGGAATGAAATTTCGACTACAGCAACTATGAACCATAATTGTCTTGTGTTGTACTCTTGGTTTAGCCGAAATTGATTTTTGAACTATTAATACAAGGTTAGTAATGATTCATTGCAAGATATACATCTACAGCACTTCCGAACATATTTCCCAGCTGTGCACAGGTTTCCAACTGCTTGAATCTCAAAAAAAGATTGAGCTGTCATATAATTTTAATGCCTATTCACGTAACGGGAAGACCCCATTGCAAACTGTCAGGCCGTATGATCTGCAGGGCATGTTTGTTGTAGTAAATAATACTATAACCATTTTTTATGACACCACTGATGGGGAAAGGCTGTTAACAGAAGCGTTGGAGGTTTCTGATTTTTATTTCAAAAGAAGCTACCGCCCACAGGCGATACCGGATCAATATAAAGACGTCGTTTTCCCGCTTGGATTAAATTACGAAGTATACACCGGTATGTTTGACAAACTGGAGTTTTCTCGTTTTTTTGCAAATAGCAGAAATTTCAAATCCCCAAAAGAACTGCTAAAATCCGTTTTAAGGAATATCGGGTTAAAATATAACCCGACGATCAACAATATGCACCGCGCACCTCAACGCGCACATAAGCCGAAGGTGCTTTTTATGGCGCGTACCTGGAACCCTGATAATTATACAGGAGGCTATCCCGCCGAGAATTGGGAGGTATGGAAATCCCTTTGTAACAACATTAATAAAACCAGGGCGACAGTAATCCGGACTTTACGTAAAGAGCTGGGCTACCAGTTCTACGGTGGATTTTCTCAAAATCAATATACCGCTGATAATTATCGGGATCTATTGTTATCAGATGAGGGTGCTTCAGCGAAAAAAAGGTATATAAATAGGCTGAGCGAATATCCTATTTGTATCGCTACAACAGGGTTATACAACTCCATCGGCTGGAAATTTGGCGAATATGTTGCCTTCTCAAAAGCTATCGTTTCCGAAAAGTTAAATCACCACGTTCCGGGTGATTTCGAACGAGGTAAAAATTATTCCGAATTTTCGACTGCTGAGGAATGCGTTGAGGAGGCGTTTATTTTATTTGAGGATAACGCGGCCAGAGAGCAAATGATGGAAAACAATTATCAGTATTATAACCAATACCTGGCCCCAGACAAAATGGTATGGCGGACATTAGAAAAGGCAATAGGCAAAAGTTTGTAAAAATTTCTGTACATATAATCTGTACAAACATTTTCGCTTTTCATCTTACTAAAAAGTCATACTTTTAAGGCATAACATTTAGAGCTTTAAACCAATGACCTACCTACCCTCTCAAGGCAGATACAAAGACATGATATACCGTCGCTGCGGTCGCAGCGGCATTAAATTACCGGCTGTTTCGCTGGGCCTGTGGCACAACTTCGGCGGTGTGGATGTGATGGAAAATTACCGTAAGATCCTTCGCCTGGCGTTCGACAGCGGTATCACTCATTTTGATCTTGCCAATAACTACGGTCCGCCGCCAGGATCAGCCGAAGAGAATTTTGGGGTTATCTTAAAGAAAGACTTCCAGGGCTACCGTGATGAAATGATCATCTCGAGCAAAGCAGGCTATACCATGTGGGATGGCCCCTATGGCGACTGGGGCTCCAAAAAATACCTGGTATCAAGCCTTGACCAGAGTTTAAAACGCATGGGATTAGATTATGTAGATATTTTCTATCACCATCGTCCCGACCCGGAGACACCGCTGGAAGAAACAATGACCGCACTTGATCTGATCGTTCGCCAGGGAAAGGCTTTATACGCAGGCATCTCCAACTATCCTGCCGATGAAGCTGAAAAGGCATTTGCTATTTTAAAAAAATTAGGCACGCCATGCCTTATCCATCAGCCTAAATACTCCATGTTTGAACGTTGGGTAGAAGGGGGATTATTAGATGTGCTGGAAAAAGACGGCGTAGGTTGTATTCCTTTTTCGCCATTGGCCCAGGGATTACTAACCGATAAGTATTTGCACGGTATTCCAGAAGACTCAAGAGCAGCAAAGTCGACAGGTTTTTTACAAGAAGGCCAAGTAACGGAGCAAAGAGTTAATCAAGCCAGGCAATTAAATGAGATAGCTAAACAACGAGGCCAAACGCTAGCTCAAATGGCACTTGCATGGTTGCTAAAAGATCACCGGGTTACTTCGGTGTTGATCGGCGCCAGCAGACCGGCACAATTGGCTGACTCGCTAAAATGCCTTGATAATATTGAATTCTCGAAAGAGGAATTGGCTAAGATCGAGGGTATACTGAAATAATATACGTCGTGTTGACTCACCCAGCCCCTCTCTTCGCTAAGCGAAGAGAGGGGAGCAAAAAAATTCCTTCTTTTCGCGCAGCGAAGAGAAGGTGGTCGAGCGTAGCAATGACCGGATGAGTCAACTATACGATATATTTAATATTTTAATAATTCTATGGATAACATCAACTGGGGCATTATTGGCTGCGGTAACGTGACTGAAAAAAAGAGCGGACAAGCTTATAATAAAATTCATCACAGTAGGCTGGTAGCCGTAATGCGTCGTAATGCGGCGAAAGCTGCCGACTATGCAGCCCGGCACAATGTGAGCCGCTGGTATGACGATGCGGATAAACTGCTAAGCGATCCTGAAGTTAATGCAGTTTCCGTAGCTACCCCACCTGTAAACCACCTGGAATATGCCATAGCCGCATTAAAAAAAGGATTAGGCGTTTATGTAGAAAAACCTGTTACGCGCAACGCGCAGGAAGCTCAGGCCATGGCCGACGCGGTGAAACAATACAACGGCAAGCTTACCGTGGCACATTATCGCCGGGCGTTACCTATGTTTTTGTACGTCAAGGAGTTATTGGACAACAAGACTATAGGCGATGTACGGACCGTTCAGATCAGGATGTGGAAAAGCCTTAGACCAGACCTGATCGCCAATTCCGAAACCAACTGGCGTGTTTTGCCCGAGCTTTCAGGCGGTGGCTATTTTCATGACCTGGCGCCGCATCAACTTGACCTGATGCTTTATTATTTCGGCGAGCCTGAAAAATATCAGGGCTATTCGTTAAATCAATCAAAAGCCACCCCTGCCGACGATCATGTTTGCGGTGAAATTATATTCAAAAACGGCGTGGTTGTCAACGGCTCGTGGTCGTTTAACGTGGCCGAAAGTGAAACTGTAGACAGTTGCGAAATCATCGGTACCAAAGGCAGGATAACCTTTCCCATCTTCGGCACAACCGTAAGCTGGAGGAACACTTACGAAGAACAAACCGTCAACTTCACCCATCCCGAGCATATACAGCAACCGATGATCGAAAAGATCGTACACTATTTCCAGGGAAAGGGCCCTAACCCCTGCCCGATTGAAGAGGCCGTGACTTTAATGAAAATACTGGATGCATTTACCGCCTGAACTATGATTTGTATGATTAAATGAAGACTATGATACTTTTATAAACCATAGTAAATCAAAAAATCAGTACAGTCATAGTTCACACAACATTACTTCTTCTTTGGCACCTTTGCGCCCTCTTTTCGCGCTTCGGATAAGCCGATAGCTATAGCCTGTTTTCTGCTGGTTACTTTCTTACCGCTGCGACCACTTTTTAATTTGCCTTCTTTCATTTCGTGCAGGTTTTCTTCAACCTTTTCTCCCGCTTTTTCTGAATACTTTGCCATGATTACATTTTTAAGTAGATGATAAATAAGCAACAACTGACTACATAAACGGTTTTTATCACCGGGTTGATTACCTTTACTACCAATGAAACCGATTGCAGAATCTGAACTGATATTAAATTCCGACGGAAGTATTTACCACCTGAATTTGTTGCCGGATGACATTGCCGATACCATTATCACAGTAGGCGATCCGGAACGGGTATTGCATGTGAGCCGTTACTTTGACACGATCGAAGTGCGAAAATCCAAACGGGAATTTGTTACCCATACGGGCACGTTGTATGGCAAAAGGATCACGGTAATATCAACCGGCATCGGTACGGATAATATAGATATAGTGTTGAACGAGTTGGATACTCTTGCCAATATCGATCTGCAAACGCGTCGGCCGAAAACTCAATTACAAAAGCTAAACATCATCCGCATCAGCACTTCGGGCGCTGTTCAGTCGGATATACCGGTTGACAGTTTGCTGGGTTCAAGCGCTGCCTTTGGCATGGATTCGCTGATGAATTATTATCAGCATCCATTATCGCCTGATGAAAAACAATTACTGGATGCCTTTACCAATGCTTTACCTACAGGTAATAAATTATCGCCCTATATCGCATCAGCAGACGAATCGTTATTAAATACGCTGGCCTCCAACCTACCCACAGGCATTACGATTACCGCGCCGGGGTTTTATGCACCTCAGGGGCGACAAATCAGAGCCAGATCAATTCATCCGGACCTGATGAATAATATTCAGCAATTCCATCTGAACAATCAACGCATCACCAACCTCGAAATGGAAACTGCGGGCATTTACGGATTAGCCGCCGCATTGGGCCACAGAGCGATCTCATTTAATGTCATATTAGCCAATCGTGCTAACCAAACGTTCAGCAAACAACCGGATAAAATAATGGATCATTACATTCAGCAAATTTTGGGCAGATTGAAAGATATGCTGTAACTAAAAAATTATCCCTATCTTCAAAACATTAACAAACTCAGCCATCTGCTGAAAAATTGACCTTAGCCCTATGAGCATCAAAAAAGTAGCTGCCCCGTTTTACGAAAAACTTTCGTTGGTTCTAGTTGGACTTATCGCCTTAGGCTATCTTGTTATTTTAGGCAAAGACCTGCTCGATCCGCTTATCTTCGGCTTTCTTTTCGCCATATTGTTATTGCCGGTATGTAATTATTTCGAAAAAAAACTACACTTTCATCGCAGCATTGCTTCGATTACCGCTATAGTTCTGCTCATTGTTTTTATAGCGGGAATACTGTTCCTGGTGGGCTCTCAGATATCTCACCTGGCCGATGATTGGCCGATGCTCAGAAAGCAGGTGGGGCAATCTGTCGAAGAAATAAGAGAATGGGTTCAAGGCACTTTCCATGTCAATATGGCTAAACAGATGGACTATGTGCACGACGCCACCAATAAACTGATGTCATCCGGAACTGACGTTGTTACCACTACGCTTGGGGCGGTTTCGTCACTAATGCTATTCTACTCTTTTATTCTGATCTTCACTTTCCTGATTTTATTATACAGGCGTTTGTTACTGCACTTCCTGGTAAAGGTTTTTAGTGAAGATCATTCATCAGTAGTGTATGATATTGTTGCCAATATTCAAACCATCCTCAGAAAATATATTCTCGGTTTGCTGCTCGAAATGTTGATTGTCGCCACCATCGCCTGCACCGCCTTTCTGCTTATTGGCATTAAATATGCTATGCTGCTTGGGCTGATCGTTGGTTTGTTTAATATCGTGCCTTACATAGGGATATTTACCGCTTTATTCCTGAGTTCGGTTATCACATTTGCTACAGGTAATGTGGGGAATGTTGTCGCTGTCATCGTCAGCGTGATTGCCATACATGCAATCGACTCGAACATATTGCTGCCGACCATCGTTGGCTCAAAAGTGAGGCTGAATGCATTAATATCCTTCCTGGGCATTGTAATAGGCGAGATGATATGGGGGTTATCGGGCATGTTCCTGGCTATACCGGTAATGGCTATTCTGAAGATCATTTTCGACCGGATTGAAAGCATGAAACCATGGGGATTCCTTTTAGGCGGTGATTATGAATCCAAAAAGAGAGTCCAAAAAGCGATGAAAATCGAATGATCAGTGCGCCATAGTTAGCTGGTACACGCGCGCAAACAGCGTAGCGCAATAAGCCATTAATATCAGAGTGTTAAGCACTAGTAGCCAATTTGAATCGGGCTCGGTGTATTTTTTTATGGTACAACGGACAAAGAAATAAACAAATCCGCCTATCAGAATTATCGGGAAAATAAACAGCCATTTGCTGCTGGTCACCAAATACAAATGCTGCAACTTGCTGCTATCGGCCTGAAACAGCGGAACTACAGCCAATATTAACGCTAACAGGAACAAACGGGTAACCGCTTTTGCAATTATACCACTGGCTTTCATCGGGAGCAAAACTAATTAAAATCGGAAATAAACGATGTTTTGTGTTTCAGCAATCTCAAAACTGGCATAAAATCCGAACTTTTTACGTTATTCAAGCGTATCAACCTAAAATACCCCTGTATGAATGCTTACAAAAAGAATTATAACAATACCTCAGTGTGCCGTCGTTGCCATCAGCCATTGGATACAAGAATAAGCAGGGGCTTTATTTTAAAAACATTATTTTTCTGGTTACCTGTCAAGGTTTATTTCTGTCAGAAATGTCTGGCAAAAAGATATATCCTGAACCCTAAAAGCAGCACCGAATCGCTAAGGGCCTTGTAATTCCAGGAAACAATTCTTTTTTAGAAGGCTGATCCGTATTTTCGGGAACAAATATCTCTCCGATGCGTTTCGCGAATATTATTTTACTCTCCCTTCTGATCACTTTATCGGCACCTGTTTTTAGTCAAAATGCATTTAAGATTGTGCCGCTTGGCGTTAAAGGCGGAATAGATGAAAGCAACCTTTCGGCCTACATGCTGGCACCCGCTAATAGTAATAATTTCGTTTGCCTGGATGCCGGCACTCTGCATTCCGGGATAAAAAAGGCTGTCGAAAATAGGGTATTTAATATTCCTGCCGAACAGGTATTGAGAAGATATATTAAAGG
>JAFAKI010000166.1 GCA_019235595.1 Mucilaginibacter sp.
AGTCAAAATAATTACCGCCAACAAGAAAACCGGAATGAAAAACTGCAGAATTAATTACATAGACGCCGCTAGCCTCCATTTCTGCAATAAAATCCAGCAGTTCTTTCGGATGGCTTTTAATAGTCATGCTATTGGCGATCATGATCCAATCCAATTGCACGTCTTTAGCAATCCGCCTGATTATCTTCCAGTCTTTGGCACCGACACCAATAAATTTTACTTCCCCATGCGTCTTTAAATCGTGCAAAGCATCGTACGCTTCAAGAACGTCATTGTAGAGTTTCTCTGCATGATAATCATCTTTTGCATTATTAATGTATTCATCAGGGTCGTGCACGGAAACCATTTGAGGTACGTATCCGCCAAGCAATTCATTACCTTGTTCGAAACAATCGATAATCCCGTCGTAACTTATGTTTTGAACGGCATCATATTTTAAATTTTTCCAAACGCCTGGCTCAAATGTTGGCTCTTTCGTTTTTAAATCAGTTCGAAGCCAGCCCAGTTTGTTACTAATAATAACATTGTTAGGTGGCACATTAAGTTCTTTCAGGCATTTTCCTAAGGTTTCTAATGCCAGACCTGCACCGTATTTGCCCGCCGAGTCAAATACCACTTTGTCTTTCGATAAGCGCACACATTCACTTACAATATTCAGCTTCTCTTCTTCTGCTATAGCAGTGAAAAGATTCCCTAAACCGCTGGTCCCGAATATGATCGGCGGTAGACTTAAAGATGCTTTGTGCATAGTTGAAAATAGGTGAAATTGGTTAAGAGCAAATTTATTAGCTCAACATACTTTCAGTATTGTATTAAATAGACTTTGTTTTATATAAATCCGACTTTTTCCGAACTTTGTATTCGTCTTAACAAGGTAGTTCGTCACATGGGTAAAAGATTACTGGGCCATAATTTTTCGTTGTTGCATGTTGATTATGTTAAACTGAATGAAAAGTGGAACTATACTAACGTGATCAGTCCGTATTTCCGGATTTATTATATCGACGACGGGGAGGGGAATGTCTCCACTAAACAGGAAAAGGTTAAACTGGAGCAGGGATATTTATATATCATTCCAAGTTTTACTTTGTGCCACCTGGCCTGCGATACTTTCCTTAGCCAGTTTTTTCTTCACTTTTTTGAAGAGTCTGCGAATGGGATATCAATTTTTGAGAACAACAGGAAAGTCAAAAAAGTTAAGGCTTCCGATATTGATATTATCAATTTCAGGAAACTATTAGATATCAACCCGGGCCGCGGCATCAACCGTTCAGACAACCCTACAGTCTATGAAAAGAACGCATATTACAAAGGCTACCAAGAATTAAATAATACTGTCAGCGATTCTGTCTTTTTTGAAACTCAGGGTATAATTTTGCAATTAATCTCCCGCTTCTTAAACTCCCAACGGTTCAAAGCGGAAAACGGCGACCCGGTCCCCTCGAAAATTTTGGATGCGACCAGGTATATCCAGTTAAATCTGAAAGAAAATATAACTGTCAATCATTTAGCCGGGAGGGCAAATTTGCACCAGGATTATTTTTCAAGATTATTTGTTAAATATACCGGGCAAAGACCGCTAACCTACTTGCACGAAAAAAGGATTGAACGTGCACAATACCTGATAGCCACCACTGCATTGTCATTTGGCGCAATTGCAGAAAAGACCGGATTTGAAAATTTACCTCATTTTTCAAAAATCTTTAAAAAGGTCACCAGCCTTACTCCCGGTGAGTATAAAAAATTAAACACTTTAATGTATTGAAGGGCAGTCGCGTTTTAAATAGATTTTATGCCCATAACCCCGGCCGACAGTTGTATTAAATAGATTTGGTTTTATTCAAATCCGACTTTTTACGACCATAGCGTTTTGGATATGGGCAAGGGATGGTTTTTTAAATCCCTTATCGAATTGCAACAAGTTCGGGAGGACTGTCGGAACAATACCAGATTATAACTGGCAATATTTCGGTACTTGTTTGCACGTTGGCACTTAATAGTTGACCTGGTAAATAGTCCCACCTGAGGCGGGGGAATAAAACACTATTTAACAGGTCAACTATTAAGTGCCTACGTGCAAACAAGTACCGAAA
>JAFAKI010000167.1 GCA_019235595.1 Mucilaginibacter sp.
TCTTTAACTTTTTTTTTTGTGGTTTTTTTTAACCGCTCCCAGGTATCGGTACCCAGTTTGTTCATTTTAGGTACAGTCCCTTCCTTGCCACTATATTTCGAGATACGGTTTAGCGAGTTGATGTTCACATAAAGCAAGTCGTTATCCGCATAGATCAGGCGGATCATCTCCTGCATTTTGCCGTTCACTTCTACCTTTTCCAGGCCGGCATATTTGCCAATCCCATGGTCAATGTGTGTGACGAAATCACCTGGCTTCAGCTCACGTAATTCTTTTAGGGTGATGGCTTGGGTACGCTGGTATCCCTTACGAAGTTTATATTTATAGTAGCGATCAAATACCTGGTGATCGGTATAGCAGGCCAACTTTTGTTCGCGGTCCACAAAACCTTCGCGTATCGATATATTAACCGGCGTAAACTTTACCGTTTTATCCAAATCCTCCAGTATGGCATAGAGGCGTTCAACTTGTCTTGCCGAATCGGTCAGGATAAAATTCTGAATATGCTCGGCCTCGTTATTCTTGAAATTATGGATCAGCAGGCTGAAGTCCTTGTTAAAGGACGGCTGCGGGCGCATATCAAAATCAATCGCGTGACTGTTTTGATAAAAGAACTGCTTGCCAAACTCCACCACCGGGAAATCGTGCAGTTGGTCAGCAATAAGTTTTTCATCCGTAAAGCCAAATTTCGGATCGATCCAGTCAGGGTTTTTATCCTTTTCTTCGGACGATAGGGCTTTCCAAAGCTCAACAGCCTTTTTATAACCGCTTTTGATAATATCCAGCGTAAACTGCACATCCTTTATCCATACCTGGGAACCTGTATCTACATATTCCAGCAACGAGATATTGTGCTCTGTCAGGAACTTGGATTGCACATTCGGAACAATGGTAATGGTTTTTACCTGTTCGACGGATAACTGGCTCTCCACCTCAAATGTGCGTATGGACTCAATAAAATCGCCAAAAAACTCTACCCGGTAAGGCAGATCGTGCGAGAAAGAAAATATATCGACAATACCGCCGCGAATAGAGAATTGACCCGGTTCGTACACAAAATCAACCCGATCAAAATCGTACTCGATCAGGAACTCATTGATAAAGTCGATACTGAGTTTATTATTTACAGCAATTTCAAGCGTATTCTTAGCAAGCGAGTCCCGGTCGATCACCTTTTCGGCCAGCGCCTCAGGGTAGGTAACGATCAGTCTCCCAAATTCAGACGAATGATTCAACTCATTCAACACTTCGGCACGAGCTAATACATTACTGCTATCAGGTTGGGTAAATTCAAATGCTTTGCGGTAGGAAGATGGGAAAAGCAGAACATCTTTTCCGGTCAGGTTTTCCAGGTCGGCCTGGAAATAAGCGGCTTCCTCGCGGTCCGGCAGCACAAATATCATATTTGGATGCTGCAAAAAATACAAAGCTACCGCCACCGCCGCATCTCCTGATCCGACCAAACCACGCAACTGAATCCGGGTATCCTTGCCAGCGTTCAGCGCTTTCGCCAACGCCTCAACCCGTTCATCAGTCTTATAAAGCTCTAAAATATCACGGATGTTCAAACTGGCGCAAATATAGCAAAAAGGTATTTTTTACGGGACATATCCCTTCTTTTGTGTTGAAAACAAGTGCCTGCTAAAAACAATTGACACGAAAATTACTTTTTTAAGTAAATTGACAATACTTTAAATATCCCGTATATTTATATAACCGTTTAATCACCTAATCAACGCACCGCTTTAATTATGATGTTACAGCTGATGCCATGACCTTTAAAATACAACAATTATGAAAAATGCTTTGGTACCCGGATTAGTTATTGGATTATTGAGTGGAGTGTGGTTATTTATTATGCTTAGTATGGGTCTCACTTTCTCGAATGACAAGATAAACCCAATCGAGTTTGTTTCTGTGCTTATTCCGATTGTTGGTTTGTACATTGGTGTAAAGCGGCACCGGGATAATGACCTGGACGGAAGAATGAATTTCCTGGAAGGGCTGGTACAGGCTTTTAAAATATTGATAGTGGCCGGTATTTTCGTCGTTTTTATAGGTATCGTTTATATCAACTGGATCTCTACATCTGAAAAAGCCAACTGGAGCGATTTCTCCGGACGTATTTTCGCAGCGCTGCTTATCGGTGTTCTATCTTCACTTGCCGTAACCTTGTTATTAATTAGCAAAGTTAAAAAAGTTGCTTAGACGCCTTTTTACGAAATATTTCGAGCTGGTGTTTTGGATCACTGCTCTTACCGCACTGGCATTTACTGATCCTTCCGGACCGGCACATTTCAGTTTGTGCCCATTCAAAGCATTGGGCTTCAAGTGGTGCCCGGGTTGTGGTTTGGGGCATTCCATATCATGGCTGTTCCGGGGCAATATTGGCAAATCCTGGCATGCGCATTGGTTCGGGATACCTGCCTTGTGTATAATATTTTACCGGATATATTTATTATTCGACCAAAGGATTATTCATTATAAATCGTACCCAATATACCGATAAGAAACCGCTATTTACCGACAGCGCTGCTCTGCCTGCCAGTTTTGTGTTTCAATTTTTTTAGTTCTATCTTAGTTTTGATTCAACTTAAAAACAATCACCATGGACACGTTTCAAAATAATCCATATATGGGTTTACCGGGCATCACTCCCGAAGAGTTGGCTTTTTTGCAGCAGGCAACTGCTGAACTGACAGAAAATCAGCAAAAATATTTTTACATGAATTACACCAGCAAGAGGAAAAGCCCACAAGACATGTTGATCTTTTGCATTGTTGGACTCTGCCTGGTTCCTGGTTTACAACGGTTCATGACAGGCCAGGTGGGCATGGGTATCTTATACTTATTTACAGCAGGGTTGTGCTTAGTAGGCTCAATAATAGACTTGGTTAATCATAAGGATCTTGCAATGGAATACAATAAGAAAATGGCATTTGAAAGTCACCAGCTATCTAAAATGACCAACTAATCCAATGGACAACCAATTGGGTAAATACCTGATACTGATAGGCGCAGCCGTATTGGTATTGGGTATTTTTATTTATTTCTTTGGCGGAAGCCTTAAATGGTTTGGGCACCTGCCCGGCGACATTCGTATTGAACGGGACAATTTTCGATTTTATTTCCCGATCACTACACTGATTCTGATCAACATCGTTATATATTTGATTGTCAAAATCGTCCAATGGCTCCGTTGAGGAACCCAACCATCGATCAAATGAAAAACATAAAAATCGCTACCGCCCAGTTCGAGAACCGGAGCGGGGATAAGGTTTATAACCTGTCTGTAATCCGTCAGCTTACAGCACAAGCTTCAAATAAGGGTGCTGATGTAATAGCTTTTCACGAATGCTCCATTACCGGGTATAGTTTCGCCAGGCATCTTTCAAAAGAACAGATGCTTGATGTTGCTGAGTTTGTACCCGACGGACCAAGCGTAAGGCAACTGATAACCATAGCCAAAGAATTTGATATGGTGATCCTGGCGGGACTTTTTGAAAAAGACGCAGATGACAAACTTTATAAAACTCAGGTATGCGTCGATAAAAATGGGCTGATCGCAAAATATCATAAACTGCATCCGTTCATCAACCCACACCTTACTCCTGGAGATCAATATGTAATTTTCGATTTATTTGGTTGGAAATGCAGTATCCTGATCTGTTATGATAACAATATTATCGAAAATGTCAGAGCGGTAAAACTGCTTGGGGCCGATATCATATTTATGCCGCATGTTACCATGTGCACGCCATCCACCCGGCCGGGAGCAGGTTTTGTCGACCCGAAATTATGGGAGAACCGCGAAGCAGATCCAACAACACTACGTCAGGAATTTGACGGATTAAAGGGCCGTGCCTGGCTGATGAAATGGCTGCCTGCCCGGGCTTATGACAACGCCATTTATGCTATATTCTCAAACCCGATCGGCATGGATAACGACCAGCTAAAAAACGGCTGTTCAATGATCATTGACCCTTTTGGCGATGTGATTGCCGAATGCCGCAGTTTTGATAATGAGATCGCAATAGCCACCATTACACCTGATAAGTTAACAGATGCCGGTGGTTACCGCTACATTAAGGCCCGCAGGCCTGATCTGTATGGTGATATTATCGCACAGCCACATGAATCGGAACAGAAAGTGGTTTGGATGAAATAAAGTATTCACTAATTTCACGAATTGAATTGAGCACGAATTACACGAATTTTATTAGTCCATAATTAGTGAAATTCGTTCCTATTCGTGTAATTAGTGTTTATTATTATGAAACTGTCCATCCTTACCTCTTACCTCGAAAGCCTTGCTCCGTTGGCTTACCAGGAAGATTATGATAATTCGGGTTTAATTGTCGGCCATCCAGACCAGGAGGTGTCGCAGGCGCTGATCTCGCTGGATTGTACCGAGGCCATCGTGGATGAAGCCATCGCCAAAGGTTGCCAGGTCATCATCTCGCATCATCCCATCGTTTTCCGCGGATTGAAAAAGTTGAACGGCAAAACTTATGTGGAGCGCGTGGTGGAGAAAGCCATTCGCAACAACATTGCCATTTATGCTATCCACACCAACCTGGATAATGTGATGAATGGTGTGAATGAACGCATTTGTGAAACTTTAGGATTGAAAAACCTACGGATACTATCCCCAAAAAATGGCCTTCTCAAAAAACTGGTGACCTATGTTCCGGCTGATAAGGCGGAGCAGGTTCGTAACGCCTTATTCCATGCCGGAGCGGGTAATATCGGCAACTATAGCGAATGCAGCTTTAATGCTGAAGGGATAGGCACCTTCAAAGGAGGGGAGGATACTAACCCTTATGTTGGCGAACCGGGCATCCGCCATCATGAAAATGAAGTGCGGATAGAAACGGTTTATCCGGCCAATTTGGAAAGCAAATTGCTGATGGCTTTGTTTTTGGCACATCCTTATGAAGAGGTAGCTTATGATCTTTATGAACTGACGAATCAGTTTCCTGAAGTAGGGTCAGGTATGATCGGGGAATTGGATGAGCCTTTGGATGAGGAAGAGTTTTTGTTCGAACTAAAAGAAAAAATGCATGCGCACATGATACGGCATACTACGCTCACCGGGAAAAACGTTAAAAAAGTGGCAGTTTGTGGTGGCGCCGGTAGCTTTTTGCTGAAACATGCCATAGCCGCCGGGGCAGATTTTTTTGTAACCGCAGACTTTAAATATCACGAGTTTTTTGATGCCGAAGGAAAGCTGGTAATTGCCGATATCGGACATTTTGAGAGTGAGCAATTTACGCAACAATTATTGTATGAAATAATTAGAAAAAAATTTGCTAACTTTGCCGTCCGTTTAACAGAAATTAATACAAACCCCGTCAAATATTTTATTTAATGGAACAAACCGTAGAACAAAAGCTGAAAGCTTTATACGAACTACAAACCATCCACACCAAGATTGATAAGATACGCCAGGTAAGAGGTGAACTGCCTATGGAAGTTGCCGACCTGGAAGATGATGTTGAAGGATTGGAAACCCGTATTCAGAAAATAAAAAACGAGCTGGACGATCTGGAAGATGATATTGTAACCCGCAAAAACCTGATCAAAGAAGCTCAGAACAATATCAAAAAATACGAAGGACAGCTTAACGAAGTAAAAAACAATCGTGAGTATGAAGCTATCTCTAAAGAGATCGAAATTCAAGGCTTAGACATACAGGTGAGCGAGAAAAAGATCAAGGAATTTGGTTACGAGATCACTACCAAAACCCAGATCTACGAAAAAGCATTAGCTGATTTGGAAGGCCGTCGTGCTGACCTGGATGCTAAAAAAGCAGAATTAGGCACCATTACTGCTGAAACTGAAAAAGAAGAAAACGAATTGAACGCCGAAGCCGCTAAAGCTTCAACAAATATCGAAGAGCGTTTACTGATTGCTTACAACCGTCTTCGCGGCAACGCTAAGAATGGTTTGGCTGTAGTAACCATTCAGCGCGATTCATGTTCAGGATGCTTTAACCAGATCCCGCCTCAACGCCAATCGGACATCCGCCAACGCAAAAAGATCATTGTTTGCGAACACTGCGGCCGTATTTTGGTTGACGAGCAAATGGCACTGGAAGCAGAAACTGCCTAATTGCAATACGATATATTAATGAGAAAAGCGCCTTAAGGGCGCTTTTTTTGTTTCTGTTGATTAAAGATGATTGGTTTGATTTCGCTGATTTGGAAATCACTATATTAGTGGTATGAAGTACCTGACCTTTATATTACTAACTTCCTTTATAGCACTTAATCATCCTAAAGCATTATCACAGACCACTAACATGCTCATACCAGATTCTCTTCACAAAGTTTGGAAATTTAAAACTGCAGAATTAGTTAAAGACCCTTCAGGAGCATTAAGAACGGTCAATATCGAAAACTATGATATATGGGATTTAACCAAAAAGGATGTCTTAACTTATAGCATAAAGGATTCCGTAGGCGTTACCCATTCCATAGCATATAAAATGAGCAATAACGCTATGGTATTACAGTTCCCAAATAATGAAAATAATGCTGTCGTTCAATTTAAAATTTCTGAATTAACATCAAATAGATTAAAAGTAATCCTTCATGTAACTTATACAATAAAAGATGTGACCTATACACGAGAAGATAAAATTAAGGATGAAGATATTATTGAATTGATTTTT
>JAFAKI010000380.1 GCA_019235595.1 Mucilaginibacter sp.
TGATTTTGTTAAGAAAGAGTAGTCGTTTGACATATCTTTAAAAACAACTAATCTATAGTTTTTTGGATGCAGATCTTTTTTCATCGTAATAGTTTCTCCTAAAAGAGGGGCAAATATATCATTATTAATCAAAACAAAAAAGGGAAAAATAAAAAAGGTTTTTTACCCCTCCCGGCCTCCCCTGATTCCAGAGGAGGAGTTATAAAAACCACCCAGAAAAAATATTTTAATTTTTTTTCAAAAAAGTATAACCTTCTATAAAACGCCAGCGTATAACTACGTGGTTAATAAATAAGAGATTAAATATTTTTAATTGGTTTGAAGAATGGTTAAAATCCCCGGTAGTGAATGGCCGGGGATTTTTATTTTATATTAATCAGCCCAAACCTTGTTCTCCACCTTGATCCTCACAGAAAGCATAATTGCATTCAGCACACTAAAAATTATTGCAGTATAATACAGATGGAACACCAAAGGAATAATGGCTATTTCCAGCACTACATCAACATAATTCGGGTGTTTGAATAACTTGTAAGGTCCTTTCCTGACTGCTGCCGAACCCGGCACACGATATATTTTTGTATTCCAGTAACTACCCAGGGAACTTAACACCCAATATTTAAACATCAGCAGCAGCACAAAAAGCAGCAGAAAAATATAGCTTATCGACTGTCCGCCTCTCAGAAAATATTCTGCAACAAGCGACAAGATGAATAAGCTATGCAATGCTAGTATAAAAGGATAATGCTCGCGTCCATACTCAATTGCCCCCTGAGAAAGCAGCCATTTCTCGTTCCTTTTGGAAATATAGAGCTCCGTGAGACGCTGGACAATGAGGAATGCGATGAAGATGATAAAAGCCATTTGTCAATCGTAAGTCTGAAGTCAAAAGTCTTAAGTCATTAATAAAGTTAAGCCGACTTTCGACTTATGACTCAAGACTTTGGACTTAACTAATTTTCCATCTTTAAAAGCACCATCTCGCTCGAAAAACCGGGGCCCATGGCTAGCATTAAGCCGTAACCATCTTCAAAGCCTTCGTTCATAAACTTCTCGAGTACATAAAGCACGGTTACACTCGACATATTGCCGTAATCATTCATGACTAAACGAGTATTCCGCAAAAAATCACCATTCAAACCCAATGCCTCGGTATAGGCATCCAATACTTTTTTACCGCCAGGATGAAAGATAAAGTTTTTGATGTCGCTTAATTCCAGGCCCTGTGCAGCGAGGAAATTGTCGATATCGCCCTTGATATGTTCATTAATGAATGTCGGTATATCTTTTGAAAATAAAACTTTAAAACCTGTATTCTTAAAATCCCAGCCCATTATCTCGAGCGAGTCGTAATATAGTTTGCTGCTTGATGCCTGATATTTTACTTTTTTACTGCCGGCCCTGTTATCGCCCATTACGATACAAGCGGCAACCCCATCTGAAAATAAACTTGACCCGATGAAATTGCTTGTGCTATAATCATTTAGAAGCAGGGTTAATGAACATAGTTCAACCGCGACCAGCAGCACCACTGCATCCGGGTTAGCTTTTGCCAGGGCATTGGCTTTTGCCATTCCAGAAACCCCGCCACCACAGCCCAGACCAAAAATTGGTATCCTGTTGATATGCGGGTTCAATCGCATCTGATTAATGATCAACGCATCTATACTTGGTGTGGCCAGGCCCGTGGTCGATACAAATAACAAATCTGTGATTTCGCCTTTATCAATGTTTGCGGTGGCAATGCAATCCTCAATAGCCTTTACCGACCACATTAGGGACTGCTGCAGGTATTCATTGTTCCGGTCTTCAAAAGTATTTGGAGTAACATAATAGCTTACCGGCTCACAAAAGTTGCGAGTTACTATTTCAGTATTGTCAAATGCCTGTATCAGCCGCTCTGCCTGCGGGAATTTTTCGACAAACACTGCCCTTGCTCGTGCCTTAGCTTCCTGCTGTGGTATGCGGTAAGGCAGGTCTATTTTTGATACTGATGCGATGAATGGCATATCTATTTTGTATGATTATATATTAATAAATAAAAGAGGAGATAGTTTTCAATTGAAGCATTTCTCTTCAATTACGATACAAGATAATCATTGGTTGCCGCAACAAAAAAGGCCCCGCGTTGCGGGACCCTTCCGAGATTGAGATTTAGTTGATTCAGATAGAAGATCTTTATTTAAACTCGTATATAAATTTTCTTTTTGTCGAGCACATACCCCACCAGCCAGCAAACCAGCATAAAACTAATGGCAAATAATAGCGAACCTATTTTTCCCGGTGCGATCGCCTGGAAAGCAGCCACCCATTGTGCGGGCAAGCTCTTACCTCCTATTACTATCCACCCTAACATAATGAGGAGTATTTCCGAAAGCACATAAATGGGTAGTGGGTTTTTCCCTACAACGGTAAAGAAATTTGCCCAGTTGCCTTTATTCCAGTCGCGTATTTCCAGGGCATACAATAGGAACGAGATAATAACCAGGTCGAGACCGGTAGTAACAAACACAAATGAGCTTGTCCATAGTTTTTTATTCATAGGGAAAGCCGGGTCCCAGCAAATGGCAATAAATATAAACAAGCAACCGGTCAGCATTAGCTTTGAAATCGTTTCGTAGCCCTTACCTTTTTCCTGGATAAATTTACCTGCGTAATACCCGATAATTACGTTTACAATTGCCGGAATGGTGCTTAAAAAGCCCTCCGGTTCAAAAGCTATTCCTTCACCATGATACATGTGCGCATCCCCAAGAATCCATTTATCCAGATAAAAGCCTGCGTTACCAGTCATAGTCAATTGAGCACCCTGATCTCCAAAAACCAACAGAACAATCCAATAACCCACTAATAGCACGGCTGAAAGAATATAAACAGTACGGGTAGATAAATAATGGATCATCAGCGATGCAATACAATAGCACATTGCGATTCGTTGTAATACGCCTACTATGCGGGTATGCGACATGGGTGACAACGACCATTGATCATTCTCAACCTTAAAGAACGGGAACCAATACATCAAATAGCCAATGATGAATATGAGTAATGTTCTTTTAAAAATTTTCCATAACACAGCCGAATTATCCATCTGCTGAAACTTCTTCATGGTAAAACTCATGGCATTCCCTACGGCAAAAAGGAATGATGGAAATACAAGGTCGGTTGGTGTAAAACCATTCCATTTTGCATGGTTGAGTGGCCAAAACGCTTCGCCTCCGGGGTTGTTTACAATGATCATGAAACAAATAGTCATTCCACGGAATACGTCGAGCGATAAAAATCTCGGTGAAGTTTCGGCCATAAATTAGATTTAGTTGAATTGGAGAGCCCAATGTAGTAATAACAATCTAAATCTGAAAGAAAAAGTTAAATAGATTATGTAACTTTTTAAAATAAATTGAAAAGTAATTCACTTTGTATCAACAGTGTAAATTATAATAAATGGAAAGGGTACTATTTACACTATAAATCATCATTTAATCTAAATATCCGGCAAGTTCAGGCTCGTTATATTCTCTGATAAATTCTACGATCTGTCGTATATTTTCATCGGCAAGCGTGGTATTTCCACTCCGCTCATATTCAACCAGATCTCCGTCTACACGTATCTCGCCGATAGCTGCCTCTCCTTCGCTCAAAATATAGCGCCCTGTAGCAAACAAATCGCCGCCCGCAATTTCTTCATAAACGGGCTCAATCGTAATCAAGCACTCTCCCGCACTTGTATACAGCTGATATTTTACAGGATTGACCATAACTTGTATTTTCCAATTTAAGACGTTGCACAATTCGTTTTGTTTCACAAAATCCAAATTCCGCTCCCTTTAATATCAAAAAAGGACGTAATTAAGATTTTAGGAATCAAGTAGTTAAAATATACTTTTTATCGAAGGCTTAAGCACCAAAAACAAACGATCAAAGATACTTTTATCTGCAGGTAGGGGCAGATACAGCGTAATCGTTATTTTTTTCCCACAGTTAACATCTATTTAAACATAATGATTTAATTACGTAATTCCAAGCCTCAAAGCAAGATTTTATTAAGATTACCAACTGAGAACGAGCTAAAAAATTAGTTCTCAACCAATTATAGTAGTTTGGGGAACCCCTTTCATCCGAGAATGAATACAAGAGTAAAAAAATCCACAATTTTTACTTTAGATAACCAAGTCATATCATCTTATTAACAGTTAATTATGAAATTTTAAAGCAAAGTGTTTCAGTTACAGCCTATTAATGAACGGTCCTATAAAATGGTACATTTTTTGACAAGTGTTAGAAATACATATATCAGACAGATGCTATCGTCCAACTTTTACTTAGTACAAACGGAGAACGGTGACATGATCAGGGATGTAAAATCCATGCTTACTATCAGCGTTCATCATTTAAATAAAGAGTCTTTTCAGCCAAATCCATCCGAACTACAATTCTATAGCCGTTATCCTGGCGATTTATTAGCATTTGAAACAGTAAATATTAAAGATTATCTGAGGCCAATGGTAGCTTCTGCGCTTTTATGGTATGCTCAATATATAGGCTATCCGGAAATGAATATCAGCTCGGAAGATCCCCGTCAGTCAGTCAAAGCCCGGTGATCAGAGCATTAGCAGATATTTCTCAAATTGGGGAATAAAATCATCAAACAATTCGCAGCCGCTTGCTTTTTCGTATTCTGATTTTGTGAAAGTATAAATTATATAACCATTTTTTACACATTCCATCTGGTACTCCCAATCGCCGATTTTCCAGGCAATGGCGAGGCTGCCGGCCTTGGTAGGTTTAAAGCATAAATTCTGCTCTAAATTAATGTCCTCGATGTAATTAAGTACTTTTTCGGCATTGTAACGGGCAATATCGTTAGGTTTCGGATTGTACGGATTGCTCATATTTAGCACCGACATTAACTGTGGATTCATTTATTATTAAATTAATCAGGTTATTCACATCTTATACGTAAGGTTGCGGAATAAGTTTTCCTGTCACAATGGTATATAATTTGCATATAAGTTAAAAGCATCATCAAGATTTACGAAATGGTGCATTACTAAGATCTATTAAAAATATCACTATGTGTAAACTAGTATTAATAGACGACAACCCTATTGATCATTATATCATGCGTACCATGCTTCATAATAACGAAGCATGTAAACAGGCAACTTACACTTTTGATGGCAGCATGATACTTGATTATATAGAAGAGAATGCATCGGCTACAGAAAAACTGCCCGACGTGATCTTTCTCGATCTGACTATGCCCGACTTTAGCGGATGGGAATTCCTGGACAGATTTGAACAACTGAAAAATAACTTTAACAAAAACATTGAGGTGTATGTAATGACCTCGTCGGTTAGAGAATCCGACAAAGAGCGCTCGAGCAAATACCGGTGTGTAAACTCATTTATCAGTAAGCCGTTATCTAAACAAACGCTTAATGACATCTGCGAACACAGCATTTCTTAACCAGAATCAGTTTTGATTTTTCATAGTTTTTTAATTAGACAGACGCCGGGCTTGGCCCGGCGTTGCTATTTAAATTATTTTCGAAAATCTGGCTTTAGATCAATCCTGTTTTAAAGCGGATTCAATATCTTTTAGAGAGACACCCAGCACTTTAGCAGTAATAGCGTTCAGCCCGGCTTTATCGCCAGTGAAATG
>JAFAKI010000147.1 GCA_019235595.1 Mucilaginibacter sp.
AGATTTTGGTCGCAGCGGGTTAACTGGTCGGCAGACAGGCAGCAATATGTGATGCTGGGCGTAACCGGGCCCAACGAGTACGAGAACAACATAAACAATAACTGGTACACCAGCACCATTGCTACCTGGTGCATGAAATACACCCTAAGTGTTATTGCAAAAGTAAAAGGCACTAACAAGAGCAAGTTTGAAGCACTTGCCGGCAAGATAGCCTTTAACGAGGACGTAGAAGCCGGTAGATTTAACGACATCATAGCCAAAATGTATTATCCGTATGATGAGAAGCTAAAGGTGTTTTTGCAACAGGATGGGTACCTTGACAAAGAACAGATATTGGTAAAAGACCTGCCCGCGGCAGACCGGCCGCTTAACCAGAAATGGAGCTGGGACAGGATATTGCGCTCATGTTATATTAAACAGGCCGATGTTTTGCAGGGCATTTACTTTTTTGAGGATGATTATGATATTGAAACCATTCGGCGCAATTTTGATTTTTACGAACCGCGCACGGTGCATGAATCGTCGCTATCGCCTTGTGTGCACGCCATATTGGCCGCTAAATTGGGCGATGAGGCCCGCGCGTACGAGTTTTACCTGCGTACCGCCCGTTTAGATATTGACGATTATAACAACGATACCGAAGACGGCTGCCATATCACTTCAATGGCCGGCACCTGGATGTCGGTAGTGGAAGGTTTTGGCGGTATGCGTGTGAAAGATGGGAAATTATCTTTCTGGCCGTTTTTGCCAGAAAAATGGACATCATTCTCGTTCCATATTGGTTTCCGGGGAACATTGTTAAATGTAAAGGTCGACAATGAAGGCGTACGGATAAAAAATCTATCAGGTAATGACCTGACGGTCGCAATATACGGTGAAGATCAAACAGTAAAAGCTAACGATGAATTGTTATTTGAAGTAATCAGGACGAAAGTAACGTTAGCAAAGGTAACCCTTTATCCTCCCTCACCAAAAATGTCACAGGAGAGCTAAATATAATGAATCAATCTTCAGACAATAAACTTACTATCTACCAACTCCTGCCACGCCTGTTTGGTAACACCAATCAAACCAACAAATTCTATGGTTCCATAGAAGAAAATGGTGTGGGTAAATTCAACGATATTAATGATAAGGCCCTGCAGGAAATAAAAAAGATGGGTTTTACCCATGTATGGTATACCGGGGTGATAGAGCATGCCACTATGACGGATTACTCGCAATTCGGTATCAAACCCGACGACCCGGATGTGGTAAAAGGTCGCGCAGGATCTCCTTATGCGGTGAAGGATTATTATGATGTTGATCCTGATCTGGCGGTTGACGTGCCGAACAGGATGGCGGAATATGAGGCTTTGATCAGCAGAAGCCATCGGAACGGTTTAAAAGTGATCATGGATTTTGTGCCAAACCATGTGGCCCGTACTTATGCTTCAGATGCTAAGCCTGCAGATGTTCGTGATTTTGGGCAGGATGACGATAAAAGCAAGGCCTTCGACCCTAAAAATGATTTTTATTATACCCCGGGACAGGCATTTGTCGTTCCGCAGGGTTATAATCCGGGTGGCGATGAGTTTGTAAATCCGCTGAAGGACGGCAAGTTTGATGAAAACCCGGCAAAGGCCACTGGTAACGATGTATTCAGCGCATGGCCGTCTATTAATGATTGGTTCGAGACGGTTAAATTGAATTACGGCGTTGATTACCAGAATGGTTGGCAAAAACATTTTGATCCCGTTCCGCCATTATGGAACAAAATGCATGATATCCTGAAATATTGGGCTGCAAAAGGTATCGATGGTTTTCGCTGCGATATGGTGGAAATGGTGCCTTTTGAGTTCTGGGGCTGGATCATACCGAAAGTAAAAGCAGATTTTCCAGAATTGATCTTCATCGGCGAGGCTTACGATCGCGGTAAATACCATGATTACATCTACACAGGAAAGTTTGATTACCTGTACGATAAGGTAGGGCTGTACGATTCCATTAAACGATTGACCCGCTATGAGTTCCGCGCAACAACCTGGGATATCAATGTGGTTTGGAACAACGACTGCCGTAACATCGATGTGCATATGCTCCGCTTTATGGAAAACCACGATGAACAACGCATTGCATCGCCCGATTTTGCCCGTGACCCCTGGCTGGCGGTACCGGGAATGATCGTAACGGCTACCCTTCATCGCGGACCGGTAATGATCTACTTTGGACAGGAGGTAGGCGAACCAGCATCAGGTAATGAAGGTTTTAGTGGTAATGACGGTCGCACCACCATATTTGATTATTGGGGTGTGCCCGAGCATCAGAAATGGGTAAATAATGGCAATTATGACGGAGGCCAGTTATCTGACAGCCAGAAAAAACTGAGAGAATTTTACAGCAAACTGCTCAATGTGGTGCACGATAACGAAGCACTGCACACGGGTGAATTTTGGGAGCTGATGGTCGCCAATGAGCGGCAGCCGGGCTTCAATCAGCGGTTATATATCTTCCTGAGATATACAGATAAACAACGTATATTAGTAATAACCAATTTTAACCGGGAGGAACACAAGATACAGGTGTTGCTTCCAGCCGACCTGATCGATAAATTACAAATAAGCGGAAAAGCTGAGTTTACAGATTTGCTGAGCGGCACAAAATTCACGACAGATAACATTGCGAATGGCGTGAATATAACATTGCCTGCAATGAGCGGGATGATATTACAATTCTAATTAGTTCACTAGTTCACTGGCTCATTAGTTTATTAGTAAAAAGCAATTAAAAAACTAAAAAAACCAATGAACTAATGAGCCAGTGAACGAATAAACCAATAAACTATAAACCAAAATCCAATTATGACGACAGTAAGTATGACCTATAAACCGAGGCTTAGCTTTTGGCAGATATGGAACATGAGCTTTGGCTTTTTAGGCATCCAGTTTGGCTGGGCATTGCAAATGGCCAATATGAGCGCCATTTATGAATACCTTGGCGCCAAGCCCGATAAGATCCCATTCTTATTCCTGGCAGCACCTTTGACGGGACTTATTGTTCAGCCGATAATCGGTTATTTCAGCGATCATACCTGG
>JAFAKI010000108.1 GCA_019235595.1 Mucilaginibacter sp.
GCAACTATCTGTGTAGTAGAGGATACACGTGATGTAATGGCTATACAGAATACTGACCAGTATAACGGAGTATATCACGTTTTGGGTGGTTTAATTTCCCCAATTGACGGAATTGGCCCTTCTGACCTGAATGTTGACAGTTTAGTGACTAGGATAAAAGAAAATGAAGTTAAAGAGGTGATTTTTGCTTTGAGCGCCACGATGGAGGGCGACACCACGATATTTTATTTGCACAAAAGACTTAAAGATTTCAACATTAACCTTTCTACCATTGCTCGTGGCATAGCTTTTGGTGGTGAACTAGAGTACGTTGATGAGATCACACTTGGACGATCCATCGCGACACGTATTCCATACGAAAGTTCACTATCAAAGTAGCAAGTATGAAATTATCTGTAATCCTGATTAATCACAACTCACGTAATGGGCTGCGGCTGGCATTAACGTCATTGCAAAAAGCTGCGCTCAACATTCCGCATGAGATTATTGTGGTTGATAACGCATCTACAGATAATTCAATCAATATGCTGGTTACGGAATTTCCAGACGTAAGGCTGTTCGCTAATTCTACAAAAGAAAGCATTGCAAAAGTCAGTAATGACGCGTTACTGAAAACAAGAGGACAATATATCTTATTGATCAATCCTGATACGATCGTTACTCCCGATTCATTTGCCAAGTTGAATGAATTTATGGATCAGCATCCATTAGCAGGAGGGGCGAGCGTGCGCATGGTGGATTTTAAAGGCGATTACCTGCATCATTCAAAACATACCTTAACAGGGGTATGGGCCGCATTTATTAAGTTTGTTGGCCTATCTTCCCATTTTCCTAAAACCTATTCATTTTCGCAAAGAAAAGACGATCTGGTTGACGAGTTCGAAACCAAGGAAATTGATGTGCTAAACGAAAGCTGCATGATGCTGCGCAGATTGGTATTGGGAAAAACCGGGCTTTTGGACGAACGTTTTGCCCAATATGGCTATAATATCGACCTTTCATACCGCATCAGGCTGCAAGGCTTCAAGAATTACTATTTTTCAAAAACATATATCATTCAACTACCACGCAAGACGGTTAACAAATTTAGCTGGAATTACTTCAGGCATTTTTATGGTGCGATGTTTATATTCGCAGCTAAATATTTGTTTAAACTGCCTGTGCTCAATATTAAAAACATAGGCGAGTTCTACCCATCGTCTTATGAAGTTGAATGACAAAGTTGTAATCATCACCGGGGCATCATCAGGGATCGGCAAAGCATTGGCAATTGAATTTGCCAGTCGCGGAGCCAACCTTATCTTGGCTGCCCGTCAATACGTGGCTTTATGCGAACTCACGGAAAGCCTGATCAATAAATGCCATATCCAGGCGGTCGCTGTGCAATGTGATGTTTCGAACGAAGAAGACTGCAATCACCTCATTAAACAAGCTGTCCTTACATTTAACAGGGTAGACGTACTGGTAAACAATGCAGGTATCAGCATGCGGGCTTTATTTAAGGACGTTGACCTGAAAGTTTTAAAAACGCTGATGGACGTCAATTTCTGGGGAACAGTTTATTGCACCAAATACGCTTTGCCGCATATACAGAAAACACAGGGCAGCATCGTAGGTGTGTCGTCCATTGCGGGCTACAAAGGATTGCCGGGGCGAACAGGCTATTCTGCGTCAAAATTTGCGATGAACGGCTTCCTCGATGCATTACGCATAGAAAACTTAAAGACAGGCGTTCATATACTAACCGCCTGCCCCGGATTTACTGCCTCTAATATTCGTAATACAGCCTTAGCAAAAGATGGCTCGCAACAAGGCGAAAGCACGCTGGAGGAAGATAAAATGATGACCGCCGAAGAAGTCGCAAAGATCATAACCGATGGTGTTGAAAATCGTGCCCGTACGTTGATAATGACCCGCCAGGGCAAGCTTACCGTAACGCTAAGCAAATTCTTCCCGGCATGGCTGGATAAGCTGGTTTATAATACGTTTGCTAAAGAGAAGGATGCGCTGCTGAAGTAAATATTATTAGCGAAAAAAAAGCGCGAAATTTGAAAAACTTCGCGCTTTTTTTGGGTTGACTGAAACTTATTTCACGCTAACAAAAACATCCATATACTCCCACTTGAAACCAAATCCTTTGCCCGTTACATAGTATTCGAGTTTCTCGTTTAGATCCTTCAGTTTTTTAGGTTTCACAGTAAAAGACAATACGGTTTTGGCTGGATCCATGTTGGCGTCGCCACCTTGTTTATCGCCCCATTGCCCGGTTTCGGAATTAAAGAAGATAGTCCATTCGTTTTCGCCAGGAGTTGCAAAGAAGCTATACTTACCGGCTGCAAGTTTTTTGCCTTCAACGGTGATGTCCTTGTCAGTCTGAAATATGGTAGCCTCATTGGCACCAGCTCTCCATAGCTTACCATAAGGTAAAAGGCCCCCAAAAATCTTACGGCCTTTTACGGAAGGACTGCTATAGTCGATGGAGATAGCGGCATCACCAATTTTTCCGCTGGCGGTTGCAGGAGGACTTGGCCTTTTCGATTTGTCTGTCTGCGCTTTCAACAAGTGTGGCAGCATTAATGTCACCAGGATAATCGCCAGCAATTTTACAGGATAGTTCTTTTTCATAGTACGATTTCTTGAATTTGATTTTGGTTTATTAAGGATTTGTTATGAATTGTAAAGACACACAAAGCTGGTAAAAAAACTTATGAAAATGCTAATTGTTTGTCTTTTCTCATAAGTAAAAAGGCAACTCATGCTCATTATGAATAAACCCCACAAACTTTGAAATTTGTATATTGTGGAACAGTTAAGTTTTTTTGAACCATCGGGGCAAAGTGCAGGTTTGCCTAACGATCTGCTGGAATACCACGCAAGATTTTTCAATACGGCGGAAAGCAGGATTTTCTTAGATACTTTCATTAATACGATCCCTTGGGTTCAGGAAGATATTCAGATGTATGGCAAGGTGGTAAAAACGCCGCGCCTTACAGTATGGTATGGCGACAAGGATAAAGAATACATTTACTCCGACACAAACCATTATCCGATTCCATGGACGAAAGAGTTATTATTGATCAAAGAAAAGATCGAACCGGTTGCCGGAGTAAAATTCAATAGCGTTTTGATGAATTATTATCGCGATGCCAACGATTCTGTTGCATGGCATAGTGATGATGAGTATGAACTGGGTGTTAATCCGATTATTGCCTCGGTAAGTTTTGGGCAGGTGAGGCGTTTTGATATCAGGCACAAGCAGGATCGCGACAGGAAGTATTCTATCTATCTGGAGAACGGCTCATTATTGATCATGAAAGGCGATCTGCAACATAACTGGGTGCACCAGATACCCAAGTCGACCAACCGCTGAAGGCAAGGGTAAATCTCACCTTCAGGGTTATTAATTAAACTAGTTAAAGATAAAGCCGAACTGTACGTTAAATCCAATAGAAGCGGGCGCTCCGTTACCAAAACGCGCAGGAAGTGAGCCTGCAATAAAATAGTTTACATATTTGGTGCGGGCATATACCTGGTTAAACACTGGCGTAAATCCATAACGCCCCGCTGTTTCGAAGGCCAGGCGGGTAATAATGGTAAAGCCATGATCAAACCGAAACATCGTTCCGGGATCAAATAATAAGCTATTCACCTTGCTGCTGGCTTTTGTTGCGGTAATGGTAGGAGTGAATTCATAACTGAACCCAAAACTGTCGCTGTACAGAACATTCACGCCAACCGGGAATCCGATCTTGGTAGTTCCATTAAAGTTCCATGTGGTTGCCTTTTTGTCAAGGGTGACTACCGGCACGATAAAGCTCAGGTATCCCACCGTACGCGGGTAAGTTTTAGGCGCTGATGCAGATGGTGCTGCAGAAGGATTTACCCTGACGGAGTCGGTCTTCGCTTCTTGCGCAAGTACTTTACAGGAAAAAATGGCAGAAAGAATAATTACGGTTAAGGTTGTTTGGGTAAAATGTTTTGAAAATAAATACGGTTTCATGTGAATGATTTTTTAGTTGTTTTGAATTTGTTTTTCATTTAGTGGTGTAGGGCAGGTAAACCTTTCAAGATATTTTAATAATGTATAACAAACTGATAATAAATGGTTTGATAATTGATGTTGTGGACATAAAGCAATGCATCGTTATTTATTCAAATATATAACGATGCTCTAAAAATCACCAATAAGAAAATTGATTAGAGTTATAAACGTGCTGATTCGTTTTCTAAAAACGTTTTAAATCGTTTGCGCAAAGCCTTGTAGTATTTAATAAGCTCCAGGCCTTCAGCGGTGAGCGTTGAGCCACCGCCTTTTTCGCCGCCGGCTTGTGGCACAACTACCGGGGAGTTGGTTTGTGCATTCAAATGATTGATCAGTTCCCAGGCTTTTTTGTACGACATGTTCATCGCCTTGGCCGCGTTGCTGATCGAGCCTGTTTCTTCAATTTTTTCAAGCAGCTCAAGCGGGCCGGGACCGAAAAAGCGGTCCCCTTCAGATTCCAGCCATAGTTTGCCGTTTACTTTTATCTTAAGTTCTTGTTTTAGAATGTGTTTTATCGACTTCGCCATGATTCTCACAAAACTAAGGAAACGCACTCAAGCCACAACAAATAGATTGTATTTGCGCCGGTGTTAATACTTATAACCATTAAGTAGATATACTCATCGCTTTTTTCGGATTTTACATCATTTATTTCAGGAAGAATTACGGCTCATATTGCGTAGATGCACTGCAATTTCTGCATCCATCGCTTATCAATTTTGAATTGTCTGAAATGACAACACTTCAAACAAACATTATTGAGAAACATTAAAATTTAAACAAATGAAAAAAACGGATTACTTATTACTGTTATCAATTGCCTTGATGCTGCTGGTAATGGCATCATGCGGAAAAGATGGAAAGGTGGGCCCGACAGGTCCAACAGGAGCAACCGGCCCGCAGGGCGTTGCAGGAACTAATGGAGCGGTAGGAGCAACGGGAGCTACAGGGACAGCCAATGTTATTTATTCGGATTGGATAACGCCGTCTTCTTATAAAAAGGATACAGTCTTTGGTTCTTACCATTTTTATGCTGATATAACTGCTTCAGCAATCACTCAATCAGTATTGGATAATGGAACGGTGCTGGTGTTTGGAAAGTTAGACGGCTACAATGTATCTGTTTGGCCAACGGCGCAGGTAAGCCCAATGCCAATATCAATTACCTATCAATTAGGCAGCACTATCTATACGGATTTTTGGTCTGCTTTGGCTACACCGGGCAATGTCAGGATTGATTTTGTTGATAATCAGAATTATTATAACAGCATATCCACATTGCATCAGTTCAGGTATGTAATTATACCTGGTGGCGTTCACACTTTGGGCAGCATTAATCCTAAGAACTATAATGAGGTGAAACAGGCCCTGCATCTGCCGAATTGATCTCCTTTTATTGGTTATATTACACATCTAGTTAGATGGTACAATCCCTGCATAAAAGCAGGGATTGTTTTGTTTTATGCTGTGCTTAAAGGAATAATGACATTTAACACAATATCATAGTTTGATTGTTAATCAATTAGTTATTAAAATTTTGACATTATGGAAACCCTCAACATAACCCAAGCAAAGATTGATTTGAAACAATTATTTGTTCATCAGCTTAATAGGGTGAACTGTGCCAAAGGCTATCTTATTCGAAACTTACCAAAACTACAAGAGATAGCGTCATTTAATACACTGAGCTTAGCTATTCGCGAAGATCTTGAGGATGTAAAAAAGCAAAAGGTACGCATCGACGAGATTTACGGCTTATTGCAAACAACACCCTCCGAGGAAGGATGCGAGGTGATCAAACTGGTTATTGAAGAAGCTTATAACCTGAACAATGACTCTGGTAAATTGACCATCATCAATGATATGGACATCATACTGTATATGCAATTGATTGAAAACATCGAGCTAACCTCATTCAGAATGTTGAAAATGATTGCCGGTTATATGCGCAACGCTCAAATAACCCAAATGCTGACCGAATGCTTTGATGAGAATGTAGATAACGATCGTCTTTTCACCTTAATATCAGAAGAATACCTCGAAAAGAAGACTGAAAATCAAAGGTGAAAACTGTCTGTTGACGGATTTTTTTCGCTTCAAAAAAAACTAACAAAACGCTGATTTTTTGGAAAAAATAGAAGCCAGACCTTGCGATCTGGCTTCAGAAAAGTTATTTAATACCCCTATTAAAATAACTGATCCAAAGTAAAAGAATTATTGTGTTTTATCCAAATTTTGTAACCATTTATTTACAATGTTTTTAGTTTGAGATTATGAATCACAAAGGTAAATAGTTGATTTTGGCATATAAGTACCAGATAATTAATGGTTAATTTGCTCCAAATTTTTTTCAATGCTAAAAACTACATTATTATCTATTGTTCTTGCAATTATTTTTCTGCAAGCAAGTTCGCAGGAACTTTATATGCCGCGGGATATTAAGCTGGCATATCAAAAAGGTACTCGGTCGACAGATGGCCGTCCGGGAAAAAATTACTGGCAAAATTTCGGAAGATATGATATAAGTATATCCGTTGCTCCGCCAAACCTAAATGTTAAGGGTGTTGAGCATATCACCTATGTAAATAATAGCCCCGATACACTTAGGCGGCTGAATATGAAACTCATCATGAATATTCACCGTCCAGGTGCTGCGAGATTCTCCTCCACATCTGCTGATTACTTGACAGACGGTATACAGGTGGACACTTTTAAAGTGAACGGTGAGAAAAAAACATGGAATAATGTGACCGCGAAGGCCACCAATCAAGGTGTAAGTTTGTCTAAACCACTAATGCCGCATGATTCGGTAAAACTGGATATTGCCTGGCATTATCAATTAGCGAAAGGCCCGGGCAGGGAGGGGGTGATCGATTCAACTTCTTTCTACCTGGCTTATTTCTATCCCCGCGTTTCAGTTTATGATGATTATAACGGCTGGGACAGGCTGGATTTTTTGGACGCACAGGAGTTTTATAACGACTTTAATGACTATACACTGAATGTGACCGTTCCAAAAAACTTCATAGTTTGGGCAACAGGCACCCTGCAAAATGCTAAGCAAGTGTTGCAGCCAGAGTATGCAGCCCGGTTAGAAAAGTCTTTTACAAGCGATTCTACTATTCACATAGCTACCCAGGAAGATTTAGCTAAAAAAGCTATTACCGCTCAAAACGATTTGAATACCTGGACATGGAAAGCAACCGATATCAGCGACGTAGCCGTTGGCATCAGCGATCATTACGACTGGGATGCTGCCAGTGTATTGGTTGACGATGCTGCTAACCGCCGTGCCAGTATGCAGGCCGCATTCCAGGATAAATCGCAGGATTTTCATCATTCGGTACAGTTTGGCCGTAACGCTTTAGGATGGTTCTCTCACAATTGGCCTGGCGTTCCGTACCCTTTCCCAAAAATGACCGCATTCCAGGGCTTTGCTGATATGGAATACCCGATGATGGTAAATGATAGTCACACAGATGATCTGAGATTTGCTCAATTGGTGCAGGATCATGAGATCGCCCATACCTATTTCCCGTTCTATATGGGCATTAATGAAAGCCGCTATGCTTTTATGGACGAGGGCTGGGCGACAACCCATGAGTTGTTAATTGGCAAGACGGAAACCAACGTTAAACAGGCAGAAGATTTTTATAAGCAGTTTCGTGTCAATTATTGGATTCATGACAAGTCAACTGCCGAAGACCTGCCGGTGATCACCCCATCAAGTGAGGAACGTGCGGCATACGGCAATAATTCTTACGGCAAGCCATCATTAAGCTACCTGGCCCTGAAAGATATGCTGGGGGACGAATTGTTTAAGAAAGCGTTGCATAATTATATGAACAACTGGCACGGCAAACACCCTATTCCGTGGGATTATTTTAATTCGATGAACAGCGGATCGGGCAAAAATCTAAATTGGTTCTTCAATAACTGGTTCTTTACTAATTATTATGACGACCTTGCTTTGGAGAACGTAACCAAAACTGCTGCAGGTTATAAAGCTGACGTGAAAAATGTTGGCGGGTTTGTCATTCCGTTTGACGTTAAAGTAACCTATGGAGATGGAACCACTGAAAGCTTCCACCAAACGCCTGCGGTTTGGGAAAAGAACCAGAAGCAGATTGCAATCCTGATCAAAACTACCAAGACAGTAAAAGCGGTTGTACTTGATAATGGAATATTTATGGATGCTGATGAAAGCAATAATAAATGGATTGCTAAATAACTCGCAGAGCCCTACATGTTCCTGAAAAGAAAAATGCCCGTCCAAGCGGGCATTTTTCTTAAATGGGCTATCGATGAGTAATTAAGCGTCCTGGATGGAATCTTTTAACTCATCTGCACCACTTTTTGCCTTTGATTTAATACTATCTACTACGCCGTCTTTATAATTTGACAGCTCATCTACTGCACTCCTGAATTTTGATTTTGATTTTTCAAGGGTATTACTGCCATATTCACGTATGCTGCTGGCAGCAGATTCAGCCTTATTGCGGGCCGAACTAACAAGGTCGTCTACATAATCTGCTATATCTTCTCTTAACTCAGAGCCGCTGCTTGGAGCCAATAATAAAGCCACCGCTGCGCCTACAGCTGCACCTGCTAAAAGTGCTACTATTACTTTTGCCTGATCTTTCATTTTTGCGTGTTTAAAAGGTTAATCTTTAAGAGTCTAACAACAAAAAAAAGATAGTGTTTTTTTATTAAATAAAAAAGTCCCGTTGAAAAAACGGGACCAATACGATTGACTTAGGGAGTTATGATTAAATAACTTTTACATTTACCGCATTTAAGCCTTTACGTCCGTTTTGTACTTCGAACTCAACTTGATCGTTTTCACGGATCTCGTCGATCAGGCCTGTAGAATGAACAAAGATATCCTGGCTACCATCAGATGGGACGATAAAACCAAAGCCTTTTGTTTCATTAAAGAATTTAACTGTTCCTTGTTTTTGCATTATATTATTTTTTGAAAGCGCGCAAGATAGTTATAATATTTCGTATAAATAAAAGGATTTATACGGGAAAATATTTTTCTTACTTGTAGTTTCCTTCATTGATAGGATTTCGTATCTTTAAAAACCTTTGACCTTTATTTATGATTGATTGTAAGCCCTTAATCACAAAAACCAAAATTCTGTATGATTTCTGTTATGATGTCCAAGAAAATGGCATAGACCTTCAATCTGTTAAAAAATGGAGAAGTGTTGCTGTTGATGCTTTTGTTATAATAAACAAATATGATCCCGAGTTGAATTATATGAAAGCAATCATTAGTGATTTTTTACTATGCGACGAAGTGGTATCTAACATTGAAATTGAAGAAAATGATTCAACAAGGAGCCATAAAAAAGAGCATATAACAGATTCACTGAAAAATAGCTTTAATCAAATAAATGAAGCTTTTGAGAAACTAAGTTTTAACCTGAAATTTTTCGGACAATTAAATTTTTTTGACAACAACATCGTAGCAGTTGGCGCAAACGGGAGTGGCAAAACATCTTTAGCAGATAATTTAAGAACTAACTTAAATAATAATGGTTTAGTTATTTCGGCACAAAGAGTTCTATTTATACCTGGATTTGAAAGCATCCCAACATTAAAAATAACGGAGAATAGGTGGTCTGCTTTAAATAAGAAATCCCGAACATTTAAGGATATTCAAGATTTTTTGGAAATCAAAGAAGAATTTGAATATGTGTTGAGCAATTTGATAGCTAAACATATAGGGCATGCTAATAAATATTTTAATAGTAGTTTACTAGAGGTACAAAATAATGAACGCATTACCCCTCCAACTAAATCGCAATTAGAAGAAACTTTAGAAATATGGAATGATGTTTTTGATTATCGGAAACTAATTCTGAGCGATGGGATTAATATTATTGTTACAATAAAGGAAATTCAAGGAAACAACGATAATTCTTATGAACCAATTAGACTAAGCGAAGGCGAAAAGGCTGCATTGTATTTGATTGGTCAAGTTATACAAGCACCTAAAAAAGGCTTTATTATTATTGATGAACCTGAAATGTATCTACATAAGACCATCATCTCAAGGCTTTGGAATAAGTTAGAAGCTTTGAGAGACGATTGCATATTTATTTATCTTACTCATGATTTGGATTTTGCGACAAGTAGAGGTACTGCAAAAAAGGTTTGGATTAAATCTTTTGAATATCCGAACTCGTGGAATATTGAAGAAATTCCTGATAACGAAATTCCAGAAGCACTAATGCTAGAATTATTAGGAAGCCGTAAGAATATATTATTTTGTGAAGGAGCAAAGGATAGCATTGACGCAAATATCTATAAAATCCTTTTTCCTAATACAACCGTTATCCCGGTTGGCAGTTGCTTAAATGTGATAAATTTTACCAAGGCATATAACAAAATTCCTATTGTAAATACCAAAGCTTTTGGATTGATTGATTCTGACTTCCATTCAAGAGAAAGATTAGATTCTCTAGTTAAAGAAAAGATTTTTAATTTTTCGATGGCCGAGGTTGAAAATCTGTTTCTTATTAATGACTACTTAATTGAAGCCGCTGACCGACTTTTTATAGATAAATCTAAAATTCAGTTATTTAAGAATGATGTATTATCCAGCCTGGAAACCGAAATAGAAATACAAGCGGCAAAATATGTTTCATGTAAAATAAATAATTATTTTAAGGATTCAGATTTATCAAATGGGAACAACAAGGACTTAGTTAGAGAGAATTTCTCCAAATTTACTGGACAAATAGAAATTGATAAATGGTTTGAGGAAAGAGTTATTTTCCTTAAAAGGATCGTAAAAACTAGTAACTATTCTGAAGCTATAAAAGTTTATAATAATAAGGGACTAAAACAAATAGCCGATAGATATTTCAATAGAAATTTTGTCGATTTTGCGATAAAACATATAGCTAATGAGGAAAGATTGCAAAGTATTATCAAAAATGTATTTCCTGAACAATTGTTGCGATTGACAAATTAATAATTCTGCGTAAACTCGTATAGTTGATTTGTAAATTGAGATTAGTTTAAAATAAAGATTTCATATAACTATCGGTAAAATCATTCGCGAAGTGTAATATATTTTTGAAGCCTTCAAATTCTTCAGCCTGATGCGTCGTTGTCAATACGACTGAACTCATTCCAGCATTTTGCGCTGCCTCAACACCCTTTGGTACATCCTCAAATACCAAACAGTCAGCAGGCTCAACATTAAGCAATTGTGCAGCTTTCAGAAAGGTCTCTGGATGGGGTTTGCTGAAAACAACGTCATCAGCGCTCACTATGGCTTTAAAATAATGCCTGATATTCAAATTGTCGAGCACAAAATCAATATTGAAAGGAATAGCTGCCGAACCGATAGCCATGGGTATGCCCGCTTGATAGGCTTTTTCAAGAAAGTCCATCAAGCCGGGTAACAACTGCAAATGCGGTAAAAACTCCTGTTGATAACGCTTCTCTTTTTCGATGGACAAACGGTCCATCTCTTCAGCTGTAAACTTGCCGGCGCCAAACATCCTCACCAATACTTCCTGGTTTTTACCATACATCTGCGGTTTCACTTCATCCCAGGTAAAATGACCACCCAGAATGTCGTTCAATGTATACAGCCAGCCACGGGTATGGTATTCCATGTCGTTGATCATGGTGCCGTTCAAGTCAAAAATAAAAGAGCGCATAGTAGAGATTAGAGATTAGTTGACCAGTGATTAGTTGTGCCTGTTTAATTCTTGGCGAAAATAAGTCAACGAAATCATTTAATCATAAAAATCAACGGTAATACACCTCGCTCCATTTTAATTCATTCTTAAACTGACGCAGATTGGTTTCTTTTCCAATTAGTACGCACTCAATTCCAGCCATTTCTGCAAAATCCTGTAAATGTTCAGCAGTAAGGTTTTGGCTGTAGCAGGTATGATGAGCTCCGCCAGCCAATATCCAGGCTGCGCAACCGGTTTTCATATCCGGATAGGGCTTCCATAGTACGCGTGCAACTGGTAGTTTAGGCAGATCATGAGTTGGCGCTATGGCTTCAACTTCGTTTACCAGCAAACGGAAACGATTGCCCATGTCAATCACAGAAGCATTTAAAGCAGGACCTGCAGCAACATTAAATACCAAGCGAACCGGATCGGCTTTGCCGCCAATTCCAAGCGGGTGAATTTCACATTTTGCTTTTCCATCGGCAATCGATTCGCATATTTCGAGCATGTGAGAGCCTAAAACCATCGAATTATTCGGGTCGAAGTGATAGGTGTAATCTTCCATAAAGGCATTACCGCCTTTTAATCCGCTGCCCATCACTTTCATCGCACGAACTAAAGCGGCAGTCTTCCAATCGCCTTCAGCTCCAAATCCGTAGCCTTTACCCATCAGGCGTTGAGATGCAATGCCCGGCAATTGAATCATGCCATGCAAATCTTCAAAGGTATCTGTATAGCCTTTAAAATTACCATCCTGCAAAAAGGCAGTTAGACCTAACTCGATCTTTGCTGCTTCGCGCAAAGCATTATATTGATCACCACCTTTTCTTAAAGCAGGAACAACAGCATATTTTTCTTCATATTCATTGGTCAACGTATCAATCTCTTTATCGCTGATCGCATTGATCACTTTTACCAGGTCACCCACGCCATGTGTATTTACTGAATAGCCAAACTTCAGTTCTGCCTCTACTTTATCACCTTCGGTAACAGCCACGTAGCGCATATTGTCACCAAAACGGACAAATCGTGCTCCCTGCCAATCATTCCAGCCTGCTGCGGCGCGGCTCCAGGTGTTTATTTGCTCCAACACTTCATTGTCTTGCCAGTGGCCCACCACCACCTTGCGCTCCAAACGCATTCTTGACATAATGAAACCAAACTCACGGTCACCGTGGGCGCTTTGGTTCAGGTTCATAAAGTCCATGTCGATGCTATCCCACGGAATGTCGCGATTAAACTGTGTATGGAGGTGAAGCAGGGGTTTTTGTAATATTTTCAGTCCGCCGATCCACATTTTGGCAGGGGAGAAGGTGTGCATCCATGCAATGATACCAATACAGTTTTTTGTAGTATTTGCTTCCTGACAAATGCTGTATATTTCTTCAGTCGATTTTACGGTAGGCTTAAAAACTACGCGAACAGGTATTTGCTTTGCCGAATCTAATGCTTGGGCTATTTGTTGCGAATGCTCGGCTACCTGTCTTAGTGTTTCTTCACCGTATAAATGCTGGCTGCCGGTTACAAACCATACTTCAAATGTTTTAAGGTCTATCATATTAGTTTTGTTATTTCTTAATAAATGCTGCTACACCTTTTGGATGTATTTTGAGGATGTTCTTGTTAGCGTCAAAATTCAGGCTGTCGAGGCAAAGCTGCCGCAATACATAGTCTTTTTTCTGCGGATAAATGCGATGGTACAGGATATAATACTGGCCGTTTTCTTTAAATACAGTATGGTGCCCTGGCCCATAAGTAGCACTGTCAGCCGAGGTTGATAGAATCGGATCATTCGGGCCTTCTACCCAAGGGCCCAATGGTGTTTTGCTTGTAGAATATCGTACCTGGTAACTTGCGTCAATGGCCTTACCATAAGAATACATCAGATAATACAAGCCCTTTCGCTTTATCATGTGCGGTGCCTCGAAATAATGAGGTGGCGTAATGTCGACCGGGGAACCATCAAAAGAAATCATGTCCTTTTTGAGTTTTACCGCCATGCAATGCCCGTTAACCCATTTAAATCCTGATCCCCAGTACAAATAAGCCTGCCCGTTGTCGTCAATAAAACAATCGGGGTCGATGTTATGCACATTGGGGAAATCGCTGGGTTTGATCAAAGGAGTATTGTCGGCCTTTGCATTTTTCCATGGCCCAAGAGGTGAATTGCTTACGCCGGCCCAAACCTCGCTGCCGACAGCCACATACATATAAAATTTGCCATTCGGAGCTTTGCGAATAGATGGCGCCCAAACCATAGCGTCGCCGGATGTAGGACTTGTGCAGGCTTTCTTAGTTGGCCAGTTTAGATGCCTCTGAATAAATGTCTTAAAATCTTTTGTTTCCAAAACGCCCAGCTCATCACTGCCCCAGGGATCGATAGTGGCATAGATATAGTATACCCCTTTATCTTTTATAATGGCGGGGTCAGCAAAATAGCCCTCAGTTATCGGATTTTTTATAAAATCGGCCTGGGCAAACGAACTTACCGTGCAAAATAGGCAGATCGTTATTGTTAAGACATTCCGAAAGAGGATTTGGCTGAACATCAGATATATCACTATAATTTATTGTCCGTAATAAGAGCCAGGTCCATGTTTGCGCTCGTAATGCTTCTTTATCAGCGAGTCCTTCATCCGTTTACATTCCGGGTTGATCTGCTCTGTTAATAAGGCCATTTGAGCTACCGATTCTAACACTGCGCTGTTGTAAACTGCTTTGTCTGCGTTTTTACCCCAGGTAAAGGGTGCTTGATTCCCCACCAAAATCATTTCCACTCCATGATAATCGAGCTTGCGTTCGTTCAGGCAATCCATAATCTGGAAACCGGTCTGATATTCATAATCGCCTTTGATCATATCATCGTGCATCGGTTTGGCACAGGGTATGTCTACTGTCTTATGGTCGGCATGGGTAGTGCCATAAATTGGTACGTCGCGCAAGGCTTGCGCCCATGAGGTGGCATAGGTGGAGTGCGTATGGCAGATACCGCCGATATTCCAATGTTTATATAAAACCGCGTGGGTTTTGGTATCGGATGACGGCCTCAGATCGCCTTCAACTGTTTTGCCGTCGAAATCTACGATCACCATGTTAGCAGGTGAAAGCACCTCATAAGGCACTCCGCTTGGCTTAATGGCGAAAACGCCTAAATCACGGTCGGCCTGGCTTACATTTCCGAACGTGAAAATCACCAGGTTCAATTGGGGCAATTTCATATTAGCCAGGTAGGCGGCCTCACGAATATGCTGGTATTTACTCATGGCTATCAATTGGTTTTTTGTTCAATAAATTTACCCAGTGCGATATATTTTTCATATCGCTTTTGATATAAAGCAGCTTTCGCCGGATCAGGGAAATATTCCTTATCAAAGCCGCCTCCCATTGCTGCCATTGCTTCCTCAACATTAGGGTAGATGCCTGCTGCAGTGGCTGCAAACATGGCTGCCCCCAAAGCGCAGGTATGTTCAAACTGGTGTATGCGGATAGGCATTTGCATTACATCAGCCATCATTTGCATTATGTAAGGTGATTTTTTTGCCACACCACCGATACCAATTAATCCCTTTACCGGAACGCCTTCACTGTTGAAACGGTCGACAATGCTTTTGGCCCCAAAACAGGTAGCCTCGGCCCATGCCCTGAACACCCGAGGGGCATCGCTGCCCAAGCTTAAGCCGCTTATGGCAGCTTTTAGAAGTTGATTAGCATCGGGAGTTCTGCGTCCGTTCAGCCAATCCACAGCCAATTCGGCATTTTCATCTAATGGTAATTCCGCTGCCTGTTTGCTTAATTCTGGGATGATTTTGTTTGAGATACTTTCCTGCAATTGCTTGTCATCTATAAATTGCAGCGGCCATTCCAATAGCTTTCTAAACCATGCGTAAGTGTCGCCAAATGCCGACTGGCCAGCCTCAAGACCTATCATGCCTGGTATAACAGAGCCATCTACTTGTCCGCAAATGCCTTTGATGAGCTTGCCTTCCAGGTCTGAGTTTGGCACAACCAACATATCGCAAGTGGATGTCCCCATTACCTTGCTTAAGTGATATGGCTCTATTTGTCCGCCTACGGCGCCCATGTGTGCATCAAA